>JBDTIW010000089.1:0-30797 GCA_039936215.1 Caulobacteraceae bacterium
GCGAGATCGCCCTGGGCGACACTATCGGGGTGGCCGATCCGTGGACGGTGCGTTCGCGCATCGCGGCGACCCGCGCCGCCGCGCCGGACGCCCGCCTGCGCATGCACTTTCACGACACCCGCGGCACCGCCCTGGCCAACGCCTTCGCCGCCGTCGAGGCGGGGGTGGATGTCCTGGACGCCAGTTGCGGCGGCCTGGGCGGCTGCCCCTTCGCCCCCGCCGCCACCGGCAACGTCGCCACCGAGGATCTGGCCTGGATGCTCCACCGGGCCGGTTTCGAAACCGGGCTGGACATCGACGCCCTCGTCGCTACCGCCCGCTGGATCGGCGACAAGATCGGCAAGGCCCCGGTTTCGTCCCTCAGCCGGGCGGGCGGTTTTCCGGGCTAGGGGCCAGACCGAGCGCGGGGGGTGAGGGCGAAAACTCTGGGTGGGGAGGGAACAAAACGGCTCCGAAACGCCTGTTGCAGGGTCAACCGCACATCGTAAGTGGAGTTCACAGTGAGAATTGCTCAAGTCGCCCCCCTTTATGAGGCCGTCCCGCCCAGGCTCTACGGGGGCACCGAGCGGGTGGTGGCCCATCTGTGCGACGCCCTGGTCGACCTTGGCCACGAGGTGACCCTGTTTTCCAGTGCCGAAGCCCAGACCCGGGCGGCCCTGGTCCCCGTCCGCGATCAGGCGATCCGCCTCGACCCGGCCCCGCTCAAGTCCGACCTCGCCGCCCACCTGTCGATGTTGAGCGAAGTGCGCCGGCGTCAGGACGATTTCGACATCATCCATTTCCACGTGGACATGGTTCATTTCCCGATGTTCGAGGCCACCGCCTCGCGCACCCTCACCACCCTGCACGGCCGCCTGGACATAAAAGATCTGCCGGAGGTCTATCGGCGCTGGCCCAAATATCCGCTGGTGTCGATCTCCGATGCGCAGCGCACGGCCCTGCCGTTCGCCAACTGGGCGGGCACGGTCTATCACGGCTTTCCCAAGAACCTCTATAGCTTCGAGGCCAATCCGCGAGGCTATCTAGCCTTCCTGGGCCGCATGTCGCCAGAAAAGGGACCGGAGCGGGCGATCGCCATCGCCAAGCGTCTGGGCATGCCGCTGAAAATGGCCGCCAAGGTGGACGCCGCCGACAAGGTCTATTTTCACGAAGAGATTCGGCCCCTGCTCGATCATCCGCTGATCGAGTTCATCGGCGAGATCAACGACGCCGACAAATCGGGCTTTCTTGGCGGGGCGGAGGCCCTGCTCTTTCCCATCGAGTGGCCCGAGCCCTTCGGCCTGGTGGCCATCGAGGCCATGGCGTGCGGCACACCGGTCGTCGCCTATCGCCACGGCTCCGCGCCGGAGGTCGTCGATGACGGGATCACCGGCTTCGTGGTGGATGGCGAGGACGGCGCGGTCGCCGCGGTCCGCGCCGCCCAGGGCCTCGATCGGCGCGAGGTGCGCCGCCGCTTCGATCGCCGGTTTTCGGCCACGGCCATGGCCAGGGGCTATCTGGATCTCTACGCCGACCGTCTGGCCCGCCTGCCCTACGCGCCGGCGCTTGCCTCGAATCAGGCCGAGGCGGACAAAGAGCCGGCGTTCGCTCAGAGCGCCTAACCCTTGGCGTCATGGACGATCTCGCTGGACCCGTTTTGGAAGCCGACGAGGCCGTCGTCGCCGACGATCTGGGGCAGCTTCTGTCGATCAAGGATGGCGACACCTTCCTGGTCGCCGACGCCTGGGGCGATGTGCTGGGCGGGGCCGACGGCCTGTTCAGCAACGACACCCGCATCCTGTCGCGGTTCCGCCTGCTGATCGGCGAGCGAAGGCCCTCGAAACTCAGCTTCGGCCTGTCGCGCGACAACGCCGACTTCACCTTCAACGGGGCCAATCTGGCCTTGCCGCCGGTCGGCGGCCGGGCGACACCGCGCGGCGTCATCCATGTGGAGCGCAAGCGCTGTCTGCATGGTGGCCGGCTGTTCGAGCGTCTGCGGCTGACCAATTTCGGCCTGGACGAGGTGATGCTGCCCATCGCCTTCGAATACGACGCCGATTTTCGCGACATGTTCGAGGTGCGCGGCATGAGACGCCCGGCCCGCGGCGTCCTGGCCGCCCCGCGCCTGACCGGGCGGGGCGTGGTGTTCGGCTACCTCGGCCTCGATGGGATCGATCGGGCGGCGGCGGTGACGTTCTCCGAGCCGCCGTGGCGGCTGACGGCCCGCCGGGCCGACTTCATGTTCGCCGTCGCGCCGGGCAAGCGCATGGATCTTTATGTGGAAGCCGGCCCGAAGGAGAATGGAACCCCCGTTCGTGACCGGTTCGTGGACGCCATCGGCGGCGCCCGGCGCATCGTGCGCGAGGTCAAGGATCGCGGCGCGCGGTTGACGGCGGCCGACGGGGCGTTCGGCGCCTGGCTGGAGCAATCGCGGGCCGACGTGGCGGTTCTCACCACCGCCCTTCCCACCGGCCTCTATCCCTATGCCGGCATCCCCTGGTTCTCGACCCCGTTCGGCCGCGACGGCATCATCACCGCGTGGCAGATGCTGTGGCTGGATCCTTCGCTGGCCAAGGGCGTCCTCACCTTTCTGGCCGGCAACCAGGCTAAGGAAAGCTCCGCCTTCGGCGACGCCGCGCCCGGCAAGATCATGCACGAGACGCGCCGCGGCGAGATGGCGGCGATGAGGGAGATTCCCTTCGGCCTCTACTATGGCGGCGTCGACACCACGCCCCTCTTCGTGGCCCTGGCCGGGGCCTATCTTGAGCGCACCGGCGACCTGGCCCTCATCCGGCGGCTGTGGCCGGCCCTGCTGGCGGCGGTTCGCTGGCTGGACGATTTCGGCGATTCGAACGGGGATGGGCTCATCGACTATGCCCGAGGGGCGGACAGCGGCCTTTCCAATCAGGGCTGGAAGGACAGCGTCGATTCGGTGTTTCACGACGACGGACGCTTCGCCGCCGGCCCGATCGCCCTGGTGGAGGTTCAGGGCTACGCCTTCGCCGCCTGGCGGGCCATGGCGGCCATGGCCGCGGCTATGGGCGAAGCCGGGTCGGAGGGATGGACCGCACGGGCCGAAGTCATGCGCGAGGCCGTAGAGGTCCGGTTTTGGATGGAACGCCGCGGTTTCTACGCTCTGGCCATCGACGGCGAGGGCGATGTCTGCGGCCCGCTGACCTCTAACCCGGGCCACCTGCTCTTTGTCGGCCTGCCGTCGCCCGAACGGGCGGCCAAGGTCGCCCAGCGCCTGCTTTCGACCAAGTTCGACAGCGGCTGGGGTATCCGCACCGTGGCGGTGGGAGCGGCGCGCTTCAATCCCATGTCCTACCACAACGGCTCGATCTGGCCGCACGACACCGCCTTGGCGGTGTCGGGCATGGCGCGCTATGGCGAACGGGCGGGGGTGGCCAAGGTCCTGTTCGACCTGTTCGAGGCGGCCAAGAGCTTCGAGATGCGCATGCCCGAACTTCTGTGCGGCTTTGTGCGCCAGGCCGACGAGCCGCCGATCGCCTATCCGGTGGCCTGCATGCCGCAGGCCTGGGCGGCCGGATCGACCTTCATGATGCTGCAGGCCGCCCTTGGGCTCTCCATCGACGCGCGGCGGCGGGAGGTCCGGCTGGTTCGCCCGACCTTGCCGGCCGGCGTGGACCAGCTGTCTTTGACTGGATTGACCGTCGGCGGCGCATGTGTGGATATCGATTTCCAGCGTCTCGGCGGCCGGATAGCGGCCATACCCGGACCCAGTTCCGACCGGTCGGTGTCGGTGGTGATCGAGGGGTGACGCCCGGAGCCGGCGGCGGATCGAATGGCGCGCGGCGGCGTTGTGTGGTCGCGGCCGGGGGAGGATGCATCAATCATGACTGTCGCGGCGCTCTGCACCTTGCCTGATATCGCGCTGCCTGCGCCGAGAGTTCCGCGCCTGGCGGAGATCGCCCTCTTCGCCGACCTCGACGGCACCCTGGCCCCCATCGAGGCGACGCCCGATGCGGTGAAACCCGACGCCTCGCGCCGACGGCTCCTGGACGCCTTGGCCGGGGCGCTGGAGGACCGCCTGGCGGTGATCAGCGGGCGGGCGCTGAGCGACCTCGATCGGCTGCTGGAGGGGCGCGTTCCCGCTTTGGCGGCCGTCCACGGCCTGGTGCGCCGCACCGCCGCCGGCCAGGTCATCGCGACCGCCGCCGACGTGCGCGTCGCCGAGGCGCTGTCGGAGTTCCGCGGCTTGGCCAAATCCGATCCCCGCCTCCTGGTGGAAGACAAGGCGGCGGCGGTGGCGCTGCATTTCCGGGCCGCGCCGGAGGCGGCGTCGGTCTGCCGGGACTTGGCCCGGCGTCTCGCCGCCCGGCTGGGATTGATTGTCCAGGAAGGCAATATGGTGGTCGAGCTTCGCGCCGCGGGACCCGATAAGGGGGACGCCGTGGCGTCCTTCATGCGCGAACCGCCGTTCGCCGGTTTTATTCCGGTTTTCATCGGCGACGACCTGACCGACGAACACGGCTTCGAAGCGGCGCGCGCCCTGGGCGGCTTTGGCGTCATCGTCGGCGCCCGGCGGCCGACGGCGGCCCTCTACGCTCTCGCCGACGTCGCGGCCGCTCAGGCGTGGCTGAACCAGGCGCTGGAGGCGGGCTGAGCGATGCACGACCTCGATCTCGCGCCGATCGGCAATTCCGCGATCAGCGCCCTCATCGACCGGCGGGGGCGGTTCGTCTGGTGCTGCGCGCCGCGCGTCGACAGCGATCCGGTGTTTTCCAGCCTGCTGGCTGGCGAGGAGGCGGACGGCGAGGGCGGACTGGGTTTTTGGTCCATCGACGTGGCCGGCGCCGCCGAGACCCGGCAGGCCTATCTTCGCAATACCCCCATCCTGCACACGGAAATCACCGACAAGGCCGGGGCCCGGGCCGAGATCATCGACTTCGCGCCGCGCTTTCGCCTTTACGGGCGCGGCTACCGCCCCACCTCCTTCATCCGCCTCGTCCGTCCCCTGACCGGGGCCCCGCGCATCACCGTGCGGCTGCGGCCAGCGGCCGATTGGGGCGCCGGACCCGCGGTCGCAACGTCCGGATCGAACCATATCCGCTACGCCGCCCAGGACATGACCTTGCGGCTCACCACCAACCTGCCCGTCTCCCACGTCCTGGAGGAGCGTACCTTTCGGCTCGAAGAGCCGATCGCCTTCTTTTTCGGTCCGGACGAACCGTTCCAGGGCGAGGTGCTGTCCACCGCCAACACCATGCTGGAGGACACTGCCGCCTATTGGCGCGAGTGGGTGCGCACCCTGGCCATCCCCCTGGAGTGGCAGGAGGCGGTCATCCGCGCCGCCATCACCCTGAAGCTGTGCGCCTATGAGGAAACCGGGGCGATCGTCGCCGCCCTGACCACCTCCATTCCCGAATCGCCGTGTAGCGGGCGCAACTGGGACTATCGCTACTGCTGGATACGCGACGCCTACTATGTGGTCCAGGCGCTCAATCGATTGGGCGCGGTGGATATTCTCGAACCCTATCTGGGCTATTTGCGCAACATCGTCGATGCGGCGAACGGCGGCCACATCCAGCCGGTCTACGGGGTCGGCTACGAACCGATCCTCAAGGAGCGGATCGTGGGCAGCCTGCCGGGCTATCGCGGCATGGGTCCGGTTCGGGTGGGCAACCAGGCGCACGAGCACATTCAGCACGACGTCTATGGCCAGATCGTGCTTTCCAATGTGCAGGCCTTCTTCGACGAACGCCTGTTACGCCCCGCCACCCACGCCGATTTCGAGGCGCTTGAGCGGGTCGGCGAGCGGGCGTTCGCGGTGTTCGACACGCCCGACGCGGGGCTTTGGGAGCTTAGGACCCGGGCGGGCGTCCACACCTATTCGGCTGCCATGTGTTGGGCCGCCTGCGACCGGCTGGCCAAGGCGGCCGAGAAGCTCGGGCTCGCGGCCCGCGGGACGTTCTGGGGGGAGAGGGCCGCCGCGATCCGGACCGCCATCGAGGAAAAGGCGTGGAACGCCAAGGCCGGCTACTTTGCGGCCACCTTCGGCGGCGACGAGCTGGACGCCAGCTTGACCCAACTGGTCGATCTGCGTTTTCTCACCCCGGAGGATCCCCGGCACCGCGAAACCCTCAAGGCGATCGAAAAGCACCTGCGGCGGGGCCCCTACCTGCTGCGCTACGATTTGCCGGACGACTTCGGGACCCCGGAAACAGCGTTCAATTTCTGCACCTTCTGGTTTATCGAAGGCCTCTATCTGATCGGGGAGACCGATGAGGCGCGGCGCCTGTTTGAGGAAATGCTGGCTAGGCGCAACCACGCCGGCCTGCTGTCGGAGGACGTCTCGCTCAGCGACGGCGCCCTGTGGGGGAACTATCCGCAGACCTACTCGCTTGTGGGAATGATCAACTGCGCCGTGCTGTTGAGCCGTCCGTGGAGTTCGGTGCGATGAGCCGCCTGATCGTCGTCTCCAACCGCGTCAGCGCGCCCGAAAAGCCGGGCGACGGACCGGCCGGCGGCTTGGCGGTGGCCCTTTCGGCGGCCTTGCGGGAATATTCGGGTTTCTGGTTCGGCTGGAGCGGCGAGACCGTGCCGACCTTCACCGGCGAGATCCACACCCGCCGGGTGGACGATGTCACGATAGCCACCGTCGATCTCGATGAAGCGGACTACCACGAATACTACAACGGCTTCGCCAACGGTACGCTGTGGCCGCTGTTCCACTACCGCATCGACCTTACCGCCTACGATCGCTCATTCGGCGAGGGCTACGATCGGGTGAACCGGCGGTTCGCCGAGACCCTGGCCCCGCTGATCGAGCCCGACGATCTGATCTGGGTTCACGATTATCACATGATCCCGCTGGGGCGGGAGCTGCGGCGCCTCGGGATCACCAATCCCATCGGCTTTTTCCTGCACATTCCCTGGCCGGCGCCCCAACTCCTCACCACCCTGCCGCGCAACCGGCAGTTGGTCGAAGCCCTGTTCTCCTACGACCTGGTCGGCTTCCAGACCGAGGAGTGGCTGTGGGCGTTCGAATCCTACGTCCTGGGCGAGGCGGGCGGGTCCTGGGGGCGCGACGGGCGGCTGGAGGCCTTCGGGACCAGCCTGCGGGCGCAGATCTTTCCCATCGGCCTGGACGTCAAGGAGTTCCAGGTCCTGGCGGCCTCGCCGACAGCCAACCGCGCCTACGACCGCATGGCGGCGGCCAGCGTGTTCCGTTCCCTGATCGTCGGCGTCGATCGGCTCGACTACTCCAAGGGCCTGGAGGAGCGGCTGCTGGGTTTCGAGCGGTTCCTTGAGGACAACCCGGAGCTCCGCCGGGCGGTGCTTTATCTGCAGGTCGCGCCCACCTCACGCGGCGAGGTGGAGGCCTATCAGGATCTGCGCGCCCGCATCGACGCCCTATGCGGGCGGATCAACGGCGCCTATGCCGACATGGATTCGACGCCCATCCGCTACGTTCACCGCAACTATCGCCGCGACGAACTGGCCGGTGTCTACCGCGCGGCGCGGGTCTGTCTGGTGACACCCCTGCGGGACGGCATGAACCTGGTGGCCAAGGAATATGTGGCGGCGCAGAATCCCGACGATCCGGGGGTTCTGGTGCTGTCGCGTTTCGCCGGCGCGGCGCGCCAGATGACCGACGCGGTGATCGTCAATCCGTTCAGCCGCGAGGAACTCTCCGAGGGCCTCAAGCGCGCCCTGGTCATGGAGAAGCCGGAACGCATCGCGCGCTGGCGGCGTTTGATGGACGGCGTTCGCGGGAGCGGGGTTGAGGCGTGGCGCGATTCTTTCGTGGCCGCCCTCAAGGCGTCGCACGAACCGCGGCTGCCCCTGTTCCAGTCGCCGACCCGGCGGTTGCTGCGCGAGGGGATGGACGACCATGGCTCAGACCAAGCTGGCCTCTTACCGCGCCAAACGGAACTTCGCTATCACGGCCGAGCCCAGCGGCCGTGGCCCGGCGCCGAAATCGGCGCGGCTTCGCTACGTCATCCAGAAGCATGACGCCTCGCGCCTGCACTACGACCTGCGCCTGGAAGTGGACGGCGTCTTCAAGTCCTGGGCGGTAACGCGGGGACCCTCCCTCGATCCGGCCGACAAGCGCTTGGCCGTGGAAGTCGAGGACCATCCCCTGGACTACGGTGATTTCGAAGGCACGATCCCCGAGGGCCAATATGGCGGCGGGACGGTGCAGATGTGGGACCGGGGCTATTGGGCGCCCGAAATCGACGCCGATCCCTCCAAGTCGCTGGCGGGGGGCGAGCTGAAATTTGTCCTCGAGGGCGAACGGCTGCACGGCGGTTGGGTGCTGGTGCGCATGGCGCATGACCGCGAACGCGGCAAACGGACCAACTGGTTGCTGATCAAGCACAACGACGCCGCCGCGCGGCCGGGCCATGCCGAGGCGCTGATGAAGGAGGATCGCTCGATCGCCTCCGGCCGGACCATGGGCGCCATCGCCGCGGGCAAGGGTCGCGCGCCCACGGCCTTCATCTTGGCCAAGGCCACGGCCTCCGACACCGTATGGCCATCGGGTCCGAAAGCCGGCGCGACTACACCCCGCCCCGCCCGCCCGGCGACGGCGGCCAAGGCGCGCAAGGCTGCCGCCATGCCCGATTTCGTCCCGCCGCAACTGTGCAGGTTGGTGAATCGGCCGCCGGCGGCCAAGGGCTGGATCCACGAGATCAAGTTCGACGGCTATCGGGCGCAACTTCGCGTGGAGGGCGGAAAGGTCGCGATCCGCACCCGCAAGGGTCTGGATTGGACGAACCGGTTCGTCGAGATCACCAAGGCCGGCGGCGCCCTGGCCGATTGCCTGATCGACGGAGAGATCGTCGCCCTCGACCGTCAGGGATCGCCCGATTTCGCCGGCCTGCAGGCCGCCCTGACCGAGGAGGCCACCGACGACCTGATCTTCTTCGCCTTCGATCTTCTGTACACGGATGGGGCCAATCTGCGCGACCTGCCGCTCGGCCAACGCAAGACGCGGCTCGAAGCCCTGTTGCGCGGCCTCAAGGGACGCGCCGCCGATACCATTCGCTTGGTCGAGCATTTCGAGATGGCCGGAGAGGCGGTGTTGCGCTCCGCCTGCAAAATGTCCCTGGAGGGCATCGTTTCCAAGCGCCTGGACGCGCCCTACCGCTCGGGCCGGGGCGAGGCGTGGACAAAGGCCAAGTGCCGCGCGGGCCATGAGGTGGTGTTGGGGGCCTGGACGACCACGGGCGAGGCCTTCCGATCCCTGATCGCCGGAGTTTTCCGGGACGGCAAGCTCGTCCATATCGGGCGGATCGGCACGGGTTTCGGCAAGCGCAAGGTCGATGACCTCATGCCGCTCCTGAAAGCCAACCAAGCCAAGGCATCGCCGTTCACCGGTCCGGGCGCGCCCAAGGCGGCGGCCAACGTCCATTGGCTGAAGCCCGTCCTGGTGGCCGAGATCGAATACGCCGGCTTCACCGGCGACGGCGCCTTGCGCCAAGCGGCCTTCAAAGGGCTGCGGCAGGACAAGCCGGCTGCGGAGGTGGAGGCCGAGGCGCCCACGCCGGCGGAAAGCACGCCCTTGGCCTCGCCGGCGGTGGCCGGCAAAGGCTCCGGCGCCAAGGGTGCGCGCGATCGGGTGATGGGCGTGACCATCTCCCATCCGGACAAGGCCCTGTGGCCGGACGATGGGAGCGGGGCGGCGATCACCAAGCTCGATCTGGCGCTCTATTTCGAGGCGGTGGGTGACTGGCTCTTGCCCCACCTTCGCGGCCGGCCCTGTTCGATCATCCGCGCCCCCGACGGCATCGGCGGCGAATGTTTCTTTCAGCGGCACGCCATGAAGGGGACCTCCAGCCTTCTGGATCTGGTCACGGTGTCGGGCGACCGCCAGCCCTATATCCAGATCGACCGCAAGGAGGGACTGGCCGCGGTCGCCCAGACGTCGGGGGTGGAACTGCATCCCTGGGGTTGCCAGCCGGGACGCCCAGAAGCGGCGGGAAGATTGGTCTTCGACCTCGATCCCGCGCCGGACGTCGGTTTCGATAAGGTCATGGTGACCGCCCGCGAGCTTCGCGAGCGGCTTGAGGGGCTGGGGCTGGTCGGCTTTTGCAAGACCACCGGCGGCAAGGGCCTGCACGTGGTGACCCCGCTCAGCGATGGCCTCGACTGGCCCACCGCCAAGGCCTTCGCTCGGGAGGTCTGCGCCCGCATGGCCGCCGATTCGCCCGACGCCTATGTGCTAAGCATGGCCAAGAAGCTGCGCACCGGCCGCATCTTCCTCGACTATCTGCGCAACGATCGCATGGCGACCGCCGTCGCCCCCCTGTCCCCTCGCGCCCGCCCGCTGGCTACCGTCTCCATGCCGCTCACCTGGATCCAGGTGCGCGCCGGCCTCGACCCGAAAGCCTTCACGGTGCGCGGCGTTCCGGGGCTGCTCGCCAAAACCAAGGCGTGGCGCGACTATGACGAAGCGGCGCGGCCCTTGAGGGCAGCGGCCAAGCGGCTGGGGAAGGCTCGCGTCTAAGGCGTTCGTTTACGCCGTGTTTATGTCAAGCGCGCCGAAAGAGTGCGGACATTTTACGCACAAGAAGAATAAATCCGCCTCACGTTGAGCATCGTGGAGGCTTTCATGGACGTTGTCTACATCGCCTTGGGCTTGGCCCTGTTCGCGGCCTTCGGCCTCTATGCCGCTTATTTGAGGACCATCTGATCGTGATCGTTACCCTCATCTACGCGGCGGGCGCGATCGTCATCACGGTCTATATGATGGCGGCGCTTCTGCGCCCCGACAAATTCTAAACATCAAGCGGAAATCGCCATGAATATTCAGGGGTGGGCCGAGATCGTCTTCACGATCGGCCTCGCGGTGGCCCTCGGCTGGCCGCTCGGTCTCTATATGGCGCGCGTCTGGCAAGGCCAGTCGACCTGGCTCGATCCAGTTTTGAAGCCGGTGGAGCGGGTCTTCTATGGCGCCTCGGGCGTCGACCCCGATAAGGGCCAGGCTTGGCTCACCTACGCGCTCGCCATGCTGGCCTTCAACGCGGCCGGTTTCGTCCTGCTCTACGCCATCCTGCGGTTGCAGAATGACCTGCCGCTGAACCCGCAGAGCTTCCCCGGCATGGACCCGCACTTGGCCTTCAACACCGCCATCAGCTTCGTCTCCAATACCAACTGGCAGTTCTATTCGGGTGAGAGCGCCGCCAGCCATTTTTCGCAAATGGCAGGGTTCACGGTGCACAACTTCGTCTCTCCAGTCATGGCCATGGCCGTCGCCGCCGCTTTCGCGCGCGCCTTCGCCGCCAACCGCGGCGAGACCCTGGGCAACTTCTGGGCCGACCTGGTCCGTAACACCCTCTACATCATGCTGCCCCTGTCGATCGTCACCGGCTTGGTGCTGGCGGGGCTCGGCATTCCGCAGACCCTTCTTGGCCATGTGGACGCGCAAACCCTCGAGGGCGCCAAACAAGCGATCGCCCTGGGCCCGGTGGCCAGCCAGGAGGCCATCAAGCAGCTCGGCACCAACGGCGGCGGCTTCTTCGGCGCCAATTCGGCCCATCCGTTCGAAAATCCCAACAGTCTGACCAACCTGATCGAGATCGTCGCCATGCTGGTCATTCCGGTGGCCTGCGTCATCGCCTTCGGCATCGTCGCCGGGGCCAGGAAGGAGGCGCGCGCCCTGATCGCGGCCATGATCATCATCCTGGGCGGCGGCATAGCAGCGATCTATGCGGCGGAGACCCAGCCGACGCCGGCGCTGACGGCGGCCCACGTCCAGGCTACGCCCAACATGGAGGGCAAGGAGGTCCGCTTCGGCGCGGCGTCCAGTTCCCTGTTCGCCGCCGTGACGACCGGAATTTCCGATGGGGCGATCAACGCTCAGCACGAGAGCCTGACGCCAGCCGGCGGCGGGGTGGCCATGTTCCTGATGCAGCTTGGCGAACTCGCTCCCGGCGGGGCAGGTTCGGGCCTCTACGACATGGTCCACATGGCCCTCCTTGCCGTGTTCGTCGCCGGACTGATGGTCGGCCGCACGCCCGAATATCTCGGCAAGAAGATCGAGGCGCGTGAGGTCAAATACGTGATGCTATCGGCCCTGATCCTGACCCTCTCCATTCTCGGATTCGCCGCCGTGGCGGCGGTCCTGCCCGCAGCCTTGAAGGGGCTGGCGGCGTCGGGGCCGCATGGTCTGTCGGAAATCCTCTATGCCTACAGTTCCGCCACCGAGAACAACGGCTCGGCGTTCGGGGGACTGAGCGGCAACACCGAATGGTGGGACACCACCATGGGGATCGCCATGGCCGTCGGCCGCTATGGGTACGCGGTTCCCGTGCTGGCGGTCGCCGGATCTCTGGTGGTCAAGCCGAAGCTGGCGGCCACCGCCGGCACGCTGCCCACCGATAACGGCCTGTTCGTCGCCCTGCTGGTCGGGGTGGTGATCATTCTGGGCGGCCTGCAGTTCTTCCCCGCCCTCGCCCTGGGTCCGATCGTCGAGCACTTCCAGATGCTCGGCGCGATCGCCCACTGATCGCTCCCAAGATAAGGAAAGCTTAAGCCCATGGCTTCCGCCGTCACCGCCGCCGTCGCGCAGGGACCGATCCTGAGGCGCGCCGGGCTCGACGCCTTCGTCAAGCTCGACCCCCGCAAGCTCACCGGCAATCCGGTCATCCTGGCCACCGAAATCGTGGCGGTGCTGGCCACCGTCTCTCTGGCCGACGCGCTCACTCACCACGCCGACTCTTCGTTCGCCCTGCAGATCGCCCTTTGGCTGTGGGCGACGGTGCTGTTCGCCAACTTCGCCGAGAGCGTCGCCGAGGGCCGGGGCCAGGCCGCCGCCGACAGCCTGCGCGCCGCCCGCGTCACCACCAAGGCCAAGCTGATCGTCGATCCGGCGACCGACCTCATCATCCCCACCCCTGCCCACGAACTCCTGCCCGGCCACATCGTGCTGGTCGAGGCTGGCGACGTCGTCCCCGCCGACGGCGAGATCGTCGAGGGCGTCGCTTCGGTCGACGAGTCGGCGATCACCGGCGAATCGGCGCCGGTCATCCGCGAGAGCGGTGGCGATCGCTCGGCGGTGACCGGCGGCACGACGGTGGTCTCCGACTGGCTTAAGGTGAAGGTGACGTCCGGCCCGGGCTCAAGCTTCCTCGACCGCATGATCGCCATGGTGGAGGGCGCCAACCGGCGCAAAACCCCCAACGAGATCGCCCTGACGGTCCTCCTGGCCGGCCTCACCCTGGTGTTCATGATCGCCGTCGCCACTCTGCTGGGGCTGGGGCGGTATTCCGGCGTCAAGCTCGACCCGCTCGTCCTGGCCGCCCTTTTCATCTGCCTGATTCCCACCACCATCGGCGGCCTGCTGTCGGCCGTAGGCATCGCCGGCATGGACCGCCTCCTCAAGTTCAATGTGCTGGCGACCTCCGGGCGGGCGGTCGAAGCGGCAGGGGACATCGACACCCTGCTCCTGGACAAGACCGGCACCGTCACCTTCGGCAACCGGATGGCCACCGAGGTCGTCGCGGCGCCGGGCGTGCCCGACGATCGCGCCCTGCGGGCCGCGGTCATGGCCTCCCTGGCCGACGAGACGGCGGAAGGCCGCTCGATCCTAGAGCTGGCGCGGGAAAAGCACGGTCTGATCCTGACCGCCCCGGTCGACGCGACCTCGATACCCTTCAGCGCCACGACGCGGGTTTCCGGCCTGGACGCCGGGGAGGGGAACTGGCGAAAGGGGGCGGTGGACGCCGTCTACAAGCTGGTGGGCCTGACGGCCGCTGACGTTCCCAGCGAAGTCGTCGCCGCGGTGGATCGCATCTCAAGGTCGGGAGGGACGCCGCTGGCCTGCGCCGAGAACGGCAAGCTGATGGGCGTCATCCACCTCAAGGACGTGGTCAAGCCCGGCGTCAAGGAGCGTTTCGCCGATCTGCGCCGCATGGGCCTGCGCACGGTGATGATCACCGGCGACAACCCGGTCACCGCCGCCACCATCGCCTCCGAGGCCGGCGTCGACGATTTCCTGGCCGAGGCCACCCCCGAGGACAAGCTGCGCCTGATCCGCGAGGAACAGCAGAAGGGCCGCCTGGTGGCCATGTGCGGAGACGGCTCCAACGACGCGCCGGCCCTCGCCCAGGCCGACGTGGGGGTGGCCATGCAGACCGGCACCCAGGCGGCGCGCGAGGCCGGCAACATGGTCGACCTGGACAGCGATCCGACCAAGCTCATCGAGATCGTCGAGGTCGGCAAACAGCTCCTGATCACCCGCGGCGCCCTGACCACTTTTTCCATCGCCAACGATGTCGCCAAGTATTTCGCCATCATCCCGGCCATGTTCGTGGTCTCCCTGCCGGCCCTGGCGGCCATCAACATCATGCATCTGAGCAATCCCAAGAGCGCCATCCTGTCGGCGGTGATCTTCAACGCCCTGATCATCGTGGCCCTGATTCCCCTGGCCCTGCGCGGGGTCCGCTACCGCGCCATCGGCGCCGCGAAGCTGCTCAGCCGCAACCTGCTGATCTATGGCCTGGGCGGCGTCGTCGCCCCGTTCGTCGGCATCAAGGCGATCGACCTCATCGTCCACGCGGCGGGGCTGGCGTGAACACAAGAAGCCCTCCCCTTTGCGGGGAGGGGTTGGGATGGGGGCGCCAGCGTAATGCCGCAATTAGATCGCCGATATCCCCACCCCCGACCCCTCCCCGCGAGGGGGAGGGGAGTCCGTTGGTAGAAAGGTAAATCCCATGCTCCAGCACCTGCGTCCCGCCGTCGTGATGATGGTTCTCTTCACCCTCCTGGTCGGCATCGCCTATCCGCTGGCGATGACCGGCGTGGCGGGCCTGGCGTTTCCGAATCAGGCCGGCGGCAGCCTGGTGCGCGACGACAAGGGCGCGGTCATCGGCTCAAGTCTCATCGCCCAGGCCTTCGCCAGGCCCGAATATCTGCATCCCCGGCCGTCGGCGGCCGGCAAGGGCTATGATCCGATGAACTCCGGCGGCTCCAATCTGGGACCAATGGACGGCAAACTGGCCGATCGGATTAAAGGTGACGCGGCGGCGATCACCAAAGCTGACGCCAAGGTCGTCGGGGGCGCCGCTATTCCCGCCGACGCGGTGACCACGTCCGGCAGCGGCCTCGACCCCGATGTTTCGCCCGCCAACGCCCGCCTTCAGGCCGATCGCATCGCCCAGAACAGGGGCGTGGCGACCCCCGAAATCCTCGCCGTCATCGACACCCACCAGGAAGGCGCCCTGCTCGGTTTCATCGGCCAGCCGCGGGTCAATGTGCTGGCCGTCAATCGCGCTCTCGACGCCAGCCATCCGGTGGCCCAATCTAGGGTGAAATGACGCCAGACGAGCCGTTCCGCCCCGATCCCGACGCCCTTCTGGCCCACGCTAGGCGGCAGGGACGCGGACGGCTGAAGGTCTACCTCGGCATGGCGCCGGGAGTGGGAAAGACCTTCGAGATGCTGACCGCCGGCAAGCGGCGCGCCGAGGGCGGCGTCGACGTGGTGGTCGGGGTGGTCGAGACCCACGGGCGCCAGGAAACCGAAAGTCTGCTGGAGGGGCTGGGCGTCCTGCCCCGTCGACCCATCACCTACCGTGAGCGCCAGCTCATGGAGTTCGATCTGGACGGCGCCCTGGCCCGCAAGCCGCGCCTGCTGCTGGTGGACGAATATGCCCATTCCAACGCGCCGGGCTCGCGCCATCCCAAGCGCTGGCAGGACGTCGAGGAACTCCTGGCCGCCGGCATCGATGTCTGGACCACACTCAATGTCCAGCACCTGGAGAGCCTGGTCGATGTGGTGTGGAAGATCACCGGGGTGCGGGTGCGCGAAACGGTGCCCGACTCGACGTTGTCGGCCGCCGACGAAATCGAGCTGGTCGATCTGACGCCGGAGGAGCTACGCGAGCGACTCGCCGCCGGCAAGGTCTATGTGCCCCAGACCGCCCGCTTGGCCTCCGACAATTTCTTCAAACCGGAAAACCTCACCGCGCTGCGCGAAATGGCCCTGCGCCGCGCCGCCAAGACGGTAGACGACCAACTGGTCGGAGCCATGCGCCGCCAAGGCATCGAGGGTCCGTGGGCGGCCGGCGAGCAGATTCTGGTGCTGATCGCCGGCGACGCCACCGCGCCTTCCCTGGTGCGGGCCGGCCGGCGCCTGGCCGATCTGATGATGGACGCCCCCTGGACCGTTGCCCATGTTGAGCGGCCCAACCGGCCCACCGGCGACGCCCGCGCCGCGCGGCGGGTCACCGACGCCTTCAAGGTCGCGCAGCAACTCGGCGGGGCCACTGTGGTGCTCACCGGCGACGACGTGCCCGACACCGTCCTCGATTTCGCCCGACGCAACAACGTCACCCAGATCGTCATGGGCAAGTCGCACGACAGCCTTTGGCGCGTGATCATGGGCCGCTCGCTCGGTTATGCCCTCTTGCGGCGGGCCAGCGGGGCGGCCCTGCACTTCGTCAGCGCCGGCGCCCCGGAGGCCGACCGTTCCGAGCCGGCTCCCGCCAAGGTCCGCCGGTTTCCCAATGGCCCCGGCTATCTGGGCGCCGCCCTCCTCGTCGCGGCGACCAGCGGCCTGGCCGCCGTGCTCGACCGCTTCGCCACCGGGGCGGATCTGGGCATGATTTTTTTGGCCAGCGTGCTGATCGCCGGCCTCGCCTGGGGCCTTCGCCCGGCCCTGGCGGCGGCGGGGGGCGCCATCGCCTCGTATAATTTCTTCTTTTTAGAGCCGCGCTTCTCCTTCGTCATCGGCCACGCCGCCGACATCTTCACCTTTATCATCTTCATCGCCGTGGCCGGCGCCGCCGGCTGGCTCACCGGCCGGGTGCGCGATCAGGCGCGCCTGTCCTCGCGAAGGGCCTCGGCGGTCACCGCCCTGCTGGCCGCCAGCCGCCGGCTTTCCGGCGCGCCGACCGGGGACGCCACTGCCCAGGCCCTGGCCGAGCAGGCCTCCGCCGCCGCCGGGGGACGCGCGGTGGTCCTGCTGCCCAAGGGGGAGGATCTGGTGCTCGCCGCCGGCGCCCCCACCGAGGTCCTGCTAACTACCGCCGACATGACCGCCGCCCGCTGGGCCTGGGACAAGCGCGAACCGGCCGGGGCGGGAACGGGAACCCTGCCCCAACTCGGCTGGACGTTTCGGCCGCTGATCGGGGTGAGGGGCCGGGCCGGGGTGGCCGGGGTGGAGATCGACGCGCGCTCGGGGGTGGATGAAGAGCGCCTGGTCGCCGCTCTCCTCGATCAGGGCGCGGTGGCTCTGGAGCGGGCGGAACTGGTGGCGGCGACGGTGGAGAACGAAGCCCTGCGCCGGTCCGACAAACTGCGCGGCGCCCTGCTCAACTCCATCAGCCACGATCTGCGCACCCCCCTCTCCACCGTGCTGGGATCGGCCACCACCCTGATCGACTACGACGCAGCCCTTGAGCCGGCGGTGCGCGCCGACCTGCTGATCAGCATCCGCGAGGAGGCCGAACGCCTCAATCGCTATGTGGGCGATCTCCTGGACATGACCCGCCTCGAAGGCGGTGCGCTGAAGACCCGCGCCGAATGGACCGATGTGCGCGATGTCGTGGTCGGCGCCGTGGCGCGGGTCGAGCGGCGCCTGGGCGCGCGCGCCCTGATGCGCGACTTTCCCCCCGACCTGACCGCCATCGAACTCGATCCGGGTCTTTTGGAACAGGCGATCGTCAACATCCTGGAGAACGCCATCGCCTACAGTCCCGACGGCCTGCCCATAGACGTCGCCGTCTATGAGGATCGCAACAATGTGGTCGTCTCCATCGAGGACGAAGGACCGGGCATTCCCAAGGCCGACATCGAGCGCATCTTCGAGAAGTTCCGCCGCCTGGAGGAGCCCTCCGACCGCAGCCGCGGCGACCGCAAGGGCGCGGGCCTGGGTCTCTCGATCGCCAAGGGTTTCATCGAGGCCATGAACGGCCGCATCGCCGCCGCTAGCCCGATCCATGGCGGTCGGGGCACCCGCGTCCTGATCAGCCTCGAAAAGCCGCCGATCGAGGCGGCTCAGCCCCAAGAGGCTCCGGCATGAGCGCCCATCGCCCGCGCATATTGGTCATCGACGACGAGCCGCAGATTCACCGCTTCCTCGGCCCCGCCCTAGACGCGGCGGGCTATGAGCCGATCCGCGCTGACACCGCCGCCGCCGGCCTGGCCGCCATCGCCAATCGCGCCCCGGACGCGGTGGTCCTCGATCTGGGCCTGCCCGACATGGACGGCAAGGACGCCCTGATCCGCGCGCGCGCCTTCTACTTGGGGCCGATCCTGATCCTCTCAGCCCGCGACATGGAGACCGAAAAGATCGACGCCCTGGACGCCGGGGCCGACGACTATGTGGAAAAGCCCTTCAACATAGGCGAATTCCTGGCCCGCCTGCGTGTCGCCCTGCGCCATCGGCTCAGCCGCGAGGGCTCCGCGCCAGTGGTCGAGGCGGGCGAGCTCAGGATCGATCTGGTCAAGCGGCTGGTGACGCGGGCCGGCGAGGCCGTGCGCCTGTCGCCACGCGAATACGATCTTCTGGCCCGCCTGGTCGAGGGCGGCGGCCGCGTGCTCACCCACCGCCAGCTTCTGACCGCGGTGTGGGGGCCGGCCAACGTCGAGGACGTGCAATACCTGCGCGTCTTCATTGGTCATCTGCGCCAGAAGCTGGAGCCCGATCCGTCCAACCCTCGCCACCTGACCACCGAGAGCGGCGTGGGCTATCGATTCATCGCCGAGTAGAACCTGCCGCAGCAGGTTCAAATGTTTACGGGTCTTTTATTCGCGGTCCGCGAAATGGGTATCGATAGTTTACGCGTCCCAGAGCGATAGCAACGCCACCTTCTCGGGGAAATTTTTCATGAAATATCGGCTTACCCTTCTGGTTGCGGCGTCGGCGAGCGTGCTGCTGGCGGGCGGCGCTTGGGCCGACGATCAAGCCGCGCCTCCCTCGGCGCCCGATCAGGCTGCATCAGGGATAACGCCCGCCGCCCCGCCGCCCGCCGCCGCGCCGCCGGTCGCGCCGGCGTCCTGGGCCAGCACGATCAAGGTCTCCGGCCAAATCGACACCGGCATAACCATCAACCCGGCCGGCCCGGACACCGGACTGAACTATGGCCGCCTGTTCGACGACAAGGCGGGTAAACTCCTGCTCAATCAGGCCGCCCTGACCGTGGAACGGGACCTCGACCCGAAGGCCAAGGGGGTCGATTTCGGATTCAAGGTCCAGGCCTTCTACGGCTCCGATGCGCGCATCACTCACTTCATCGGCGAACTCGATCGCAGCATCGACCAGATCAACCAGGTCGATGTCGTGGAGGCCAACCTGCTCGCCCACCTGCCGATCCTTACCGCCGGCGGGGTGGACATCAAGGCCGGCCAGTTCTCCACGCCGCTCGGCCAGGAGGTGATCGATCCGACCGGCAATTTCTTTTACTCGCACACCTACATCTTCAACTTCGGCATTCCCTTCAAGCACACCGGGGTGCTGACGACGACCCATGTCAACCCGAAGCTCGACATCTATGCGGGCTACACCACCGGCGTGAACACCTCCGTGGGCTCCGGCGGCGGCGACAACGATGGCCAATTCCACTTCCTTGGCGGTTTCGGGCTCAACCTGAACAAGCTCACCGTGCTGGCTCTGACCCACATCGGCCCGGAAGATCCCTATGGATCGCTGGGCCCCGGCGTCGATGTCCACGAGAAGCTCCGCTACCTCAGCGATGTCCTCTTTACCTACAAGGCGGGCGACAAGCTGACCTCGGTCACCGAGTTAAACTACATCCGCGACGATGGCTTCAATGCGACTGGCGGAGGCGTCGCCCAGTATTTCACCTATGTCCTGACTCCCGAGCTGACCGCCGGGGTGAGGGCGGAGGTCTGGCGCGACAACAATGGCTTCTTTGTCGCCGCTTTCCCCGGCAATTTCGACTACCTCAGCGTCGAGGCCGGGCGTCTCAACACATCGTTCAGTCAAGGACCGGCCACCTATGGGGCGATCACCGTCGGCCTGAACATCAAACCAGCCCATCTGCCCAAATTGATCGACGGCCTGACCTTCAGGCCCGAGGTCCGCTACGATCGGGCGCTCGCTGGCGGAACGCCGTTCGACGGCGCCCCGGGCACGGCCAAGGACCAGTTCACTTTCGGCATCGATCTGGTCGCGCCCTTGGCCTTCTAACGCAGGGCGGTGGCCCAGCGGCCTAAAGCCCCGGCAGCTTGATCTTGCTTGAGCCCTTGCGGGCGATGATCACCGGTTGGTCGCCGGTCAGGCTGCGGATTCGCTTGGTTTCGGTGGCGGCGTCGACCGGGGCCGCGGTGTCGGCGCCGGGAGTGGGCGTGACGCCGGGCTCGGCGGCCGGCTGTCCCCTGCGCCAGAACATCACCCAGTCGGCGAAGCCCTTGTCTTTGTGCGCCACGGCGCCGAACTCGTCATCGACCACATAGCGGATCAGTGGATCGGCCTTGTCCCCTCCGGCCTTGGACGCAAGAAGCTTTTCTCCCTCGGAGCGCACCTCCGACTGCCGTTCGCCCAGAAGGGCTTGGCGGGCGGCGCTCTCCGGCTGAAGCTCCTGCGGGCGGGGTTCGCCGGGGGCGGGCGGGCGAAGGGAATAGTCGGGCGGCAGGACCAGCGGCGCCTTGGTCACGACGCGAAACTCGTCCGGCGTCACCTTGCTCATGCCAAAGGCGTGTGAGGCCGACTGGCATCCCGCAAGGCCCGCCGCGCCGATCAGGAGCGCCCCCGCCAGGACACGGTTGAAATTCATTGATGTCTGGTTCCCAAAAATGGCCTCCCCGGCCCGCGGCGCACGCATCGATACTCCATTTGAAGCCAAGGCGCCAACCGCGATCAGGCGGCGGCCTTGCGCGGCGACCAAAGGTTCTCGGCCAACAGAAGAAGAACGCCCACGGTGATGGCGCTGTCGGCGAGGTTGAACACCCAGGGGAAATGCAGGGCCTGGACGTCCACGAAATCGACCACCGAACCGAAACGGGCCCGGTCGATGAGGTTGCCGACCGCCCCGCCCATGATCAGGCCGACAGAAACGCCGGTGAGCGGTCGCTCCGCCCGCCGCGCCCAGAGCGCCAGGACCACCGCGACGACGAACGAAAAGAGGGCCAAGCCCCAGCGCGTCCACGCCGCGTCACTTTGAAACAGGCCGAAGCTCACCCCATTGTTCTGAACCAGGGTGAGGCGCAGCGGACCCCATACGTCCAGCGACCAGCCCGGCCTCAGACGAAGGCCGCCCACGACCCAGGCCTTGACGGCCTGATCGGCGGCGACGATCGATATCGCCAGTCCATAAGCCATGGCGCCCCAGCGGCTGATGCGGGTCATGCGTGGCCGGCGTCCCACCAGGCCACGGCCTCGGCGTCGCGTAGCGACAAGTCCGGATAGAGTGGGTCGGTTCCCACTTCCGGCAGGATCCGCCAGGAGCGGGCGCATTTGCGGCCCGCCGCCTTGAGCGGTTCGACCGCGACGCCGTCCACGCCCTCGAGCCGGAACGCCCCCGCCGGACCCTCGCCGGGCACGAGTTCCGCCTGGCTGGTGCGAAACACCTCGGCGGCGTCGAGGCTGTCAAAGGCCGCCAGCAGCTCCGGATCGGCGATATGGACGCGCGGCGCGGCTTCCAGGGCGGCGCCGATGCGCCCCGCCCGCCG
The DNA here is from genome assembly GCA_039936215.1 of Caulobacteraceae bacterium. Lineage (GTDB taxonomy): Bacteria > Pseudomonadota > Alphaproteobacteria > Caulobacterales > Caulobacteraceae > Acaudatibacter. The sequence goes on from JBDTIW010000089.1 coordinate 21,583, forward strand.
CTCGATCTCCAGGGCGCCGGTGACCACCCGCGTGACGCGCTCGATCCTTTCCCACCGCGCCGCTTCGGCCTCGTTGCGCCAGAGCTCCGGGGTGGGGGGAAAAAGACGCGAACTGTTAGGGCCGGCCTCCGGAAAGCGGCTCGCCCACGCCTCCTCCATGGTGAAGGAAAGGATCGGGGCCAGCCAGACGGTGAGACGCTCGAAGACCAGATCCAGCACCGTGCGGCAGGCCCGCCGGCGCGTCGAATCGGGCCGGTCGCAATAGAGGGCGTCGCGACGGATGTCGAAATATAGGGCCGACAGGTCGTTCGAGCAGAAGTCGGCGAGGGGCCGAATCACGTCGGTGAAGGCGTAGGCCTGGTAGGCGCCGCGCACCTGGGCGTCGAGTTCCCACAAGCGGTGCAGAACATAGCGTTCGAGCGGCGGCATGTCCTTGAGGTCTGTCCGCTCGGCGGCTTCGAACCCGGCCAGGGCGCCCAGCAGATAGCGCAGGGTGTTGCGCAGCTTGCGGTAGGCGTCGATGGTGGTCTGAAGGATGGTCGGGCCGATGCGCTGGTCTTCGGAATAGTCGGTGAGCGCCGCCCACAGGCGCAGAATCTCCGCGCCGCTTTGACGGGTCACGTCCTGCGGCTCGACGCTGTTGCCCAGAGATTTGGACATCTTCTCCCCCTTCTCGTCGAGGGTGAAGCCGTGGGTGAGGATGGCCTCGTAAGGCGCCCGGCCGCGGGTGCCGCAGGCTTCCAACAGGGACGACTGGAACCAGCCGCGATGCTGGTCCGAGCCTTCCGAATAGAGGTTGGCGGGCCAGCGCGTGTGTTCGCGGCCCTCCAGGGTGAAGGCGTGGGTCGAACCGGAATCGAACCACACATCGAGGATGTCCTCAACCTTTTCGTAACGCTCCGGATCGAGGGCGCCAAGGAAGTCGCCGGCCGGGCGGGTGAACCAGGCGTCGGCCCCTTCCGCCTCGATCAGGTCCACGATGCGGGCATTGACACTCGGGTCGGCGAGCGGCCGGCCGGTCGTTTTGTCCACGAACATGGCCATGGGCGACCCCCAGGCGCGCTGGCGGCTGACCAGCCAGTCGGGGCGGCTCTCGACCATGGAGCGAATGCGCGCCCGACCGGCTTCCGGATAAAAGGCGGTGGCGTCGATGGCGGCCAGGGCGGTCTCGCGCAAGTTGGCGCCGCCGTGAACGGGGTCGTCCAGAGGTTCGTCCAGGCGGATGAACCACTGCGGCGTGTTGCGGAAGATGACCGGCGCCTTGGACCGCCAGGAGTGAGGATAGCTGTGCTCCAGCCGCCCGCGCGCCAGCAGCATGCCGGCTTCGATGAGCTTTTCGGTGACCGCCGGGTTGGCCGGGCCGAACTTGCCGGCCTTCTTGCCCTCCGTCTCCAGCACCTTGAGGCCGCCGAACAGGGGAACGTGCGGATGGTAGGCGCCATCCTCATCCACCGTTTCGGGAATCTCGCGATGGCCATGGGCCAGCCACAGGGCGTAGTCGTCGGCCCCGTGGCCGGGGGCGGTGTGGACAAACCCTGTCCCGGCGTCGTCGGTGACGTGATCGCCGGCCAGCAGCGGGACGGCGAACCCGTAGCCCGGGTCGAGCGCGGCCAGCGGATGAGCGGCGACCATGCCGGAGGGATCGACCGCCTCCCGCTTTCGCCAGCGGGCGACCTTGGCGGCGGCGAAGACTTGCGGGGCCAGCGCCTCGGCGAGAATCAGCCGCTCGCCCGGCTTGGCCCAGGGCGCGAACGGCAGGTCCGCTTCCAGCGCCTCCACTTCGAAAACGGCATAGGCGATATCGGGGTTGTAGGCGATGGCCCGGTTGGCCGGCAGGGTCCACGGCGTGGTGGTCCAGATCACCACCGTGGCGCCCAGCGCGGCGTCCGGAGCTTCGATCACCGGAAATTTCACCCATACGGTGGATGAGACGTGGTCGTGGTATTCCACCTCGGCGTCGGCCAGGGCGGTGCGTTCCACCGGACTCCACATCACCGGTTTGGAGCCGCGATAGACTTGGTTCGAGGCGATAAATTTGTGGAACTCGGCCACGATGGCCGCCTCGGCGGAAAAATCCATGGTGGCGTAGCGATGGGTCCAGTCGCCCAGCACCCCCAGGCGCTGGAACTCCACCGACTGCGCCTCGATCCAGCCGGCCGCATATTCGCGGCAGCGGGCGCGGAACTCGGCCTTGGAGACCTCGCCCTTGCGCCGGCCCTTGCCACGGAACTCCTCCTCGATCTTCCATTCAATGGGCAGGCCATGGCAGTCCCAGCCGGGGACGTAGTCCACGTCGAAGCCGAAGGCGAAACGCGAGCGGACCACGAAGTCCTTGATCAGCTTGTCCAGGGCATGGCCGATATGGATCGCTCCGTTGGCGTAGGGTGGCCCGTCGTGGAGGACGAACAGCGGCGCGGCCGCCGCCTGCCGCGCCGCGCGGATCTGGCCATAGAGGTCGCCCCACGCCTCCAGGATACGCGGCTCGAGAGCGGGAAGGCCGGCGCGCATAGGAAACGCCGTCTTGGGCAGGAAGACGGTTTCCCGGTAATCGCGATGGAGGGTTTCGGCGTCGTCGGCCATGACGGGTCTCGGTGAGGGTCGAACTAAAGGGGCGAAGCAGTCTCGGCGCGCGGGCGCGAGTTTGTCCGGCGCCGTCACGCCGGCCGGATAATTCGCGCGCCGATCCGAACCCTCGTCATGCCCGCAATGTAGCAGAGGCCGGGGGGCGGGGCTAGGGCGCCAGGATCGCTCGCGCCTGCCCCTCGTCCCACCTGACCTGCTCCACCATGGCCTCGATCGACGGAAACCTCTCCTCCGGGCGGAGAAATTCGATGAGATCGGTCTCGATGATCTCGCCGTAGATGTCCTCGTCGAAATCGAACAGCCAGACCTCCAGGCGGGGGGCGACCTCGCCGGTGGTGGGGTTGACGCCGATGTTGGCGACGCCGGGCGCCTCCCGGCCGTCGGCCAGGCGGGTGCGGGTGGCGTAGACCCCGAACCTCGGGGCCACATAGTCGCCCAGCGGCACATTGGCGGTGGGAAAGCCGAGCTTGCGGCCCAGTTGGCGGCCCTTCTGGACCACCCCCTCGATGGCGAACGGCCGGCCGAGCAGGGCGGCCGCCACTTGCGGCCGGCCTTCGCGCAGGGCGTCGCGGACGGCCGATGAGGAGATCTTGACACCGGCCGCCTCCAGGGCGGGCGCTACGGAGACCCCGAAGCCGAATTCCTCGCCAAAGCGGCGCATGGAGGCCGGATCGCCGGTCCGGCCCTTGCCGAAGGTGACATCGAACCCCACCGCGACGTGGCGCACGCCAAGGCCAGCGACCAGCACCTCGGCGGCGAACTGGCGGTCGGAGAAATTGGCCATCTCCACCCCGAACGGCAGCAGATAGAGGCGATCGGCTCCCAGGTCCGTCAGGGTTGCCGCCAACTGATGGGCGGTCATCAGGCGGAATGGTGGCGCGTCGGGCTGGAAGTGCATGCGCGCGTGCGGCTCGAAGCTGATCACGCCAAGTGGGGCGGCGAGGCGTTCGGCGGCGCGGGCGGCGCCCTCGATCACGCTTTGATGACCCAGATGCACGCCGTCGAAATTGCCCAGCGCCACCGCCGCGCCTTGGTCGGCCGCCTCCAGATGTTTCCAGCCGTGCAGAACCTTCATCGGCCGCTCACGCGCCGCGCCGGGGAACCATGATCTCGGCCTCCCCCTCGACGACGGTCTTGCCGTTCACCAAGCAGGTGGTCGCGAGCGCCGCGCGCGCCCGCGCCTGATCCAGGGCGGTGATCTCGACCCGGGTCGTCACTGTATCGTCGATGCGCACCGGCCGGCGAAAGCGGAGGGTCTGTGAGATGTAGATGGCGCCGGGGCCGGGCAACTTCGTGCCGATCGCCGCCGAGATATAGCCGGCGGCCAGCATGCCGTGGGCGATGCGGCCCTTGAACGGCGTGGCGGCGGCGTAGGCTTCGTCGAGGTGAATCGGATTGTCATCGCCGGTGACGGCCGCGAAGGCGCCGATATCGCCCTCGCTCACCGTGCGGGTCAGTTCCGCCGCCTGGCCCACGATCAGATCTTCCATGCAAAGTCCGCTCAACCGCCTCGCCTCCGCCGATCGCCGCGCGGTTTTAGCTTGTTCACCGCGCTTGGCCAGAGCGGTTCACCAGGCCAGATCGACCATGGCGAAGGCCGCGCGCGCGTCTTCCCGCGCCAACAGGGCCTCCACGGCGGCCATATCGAGATCGCTGGCCCCGCCGAGGGCCGCCCCGCCATGGATGCCCGAGGCGATGAAGAGGGCGTCGAGGTTCTGTAACTGGGCGCCCTTGAGGTCGGTGGCGATCCCATCGCCGATGGCCAAGGCGCGGCGACGGTCGAGCCGGCGGCCCAGGAGTTTCTCGGTCCGCGCCAGACACAGATCGTAGATCGGCGTGAAGGGCTTGCCGGCCATCACCACCAAGCCGCCGAGATCTTGATACAGATCGGCCAAGGCGCCGGCGCAATAGATCAGCCGATCGCCGCGCTGAACGACCTTGTCGGGGTTGGCGCAGATCATCTCCAGGCCCCGCGCGACGCCCTCGGCAAGTGGCGCGCGGTAATCCTCCGGCGTCTCGACCTCGTCGTCGTTGAGGCCGGTGCAGACGATGAAGGCCGCCGCCTCAATGTCGGCGAAACGCAGGCCGAGGCCTTCGTAGAGCGGCGAGTCCCGCTCCGGTCCGATGCGCCAGGCCGGTCCTGGCGCGCGAGCCGCCAGCAGACCTTGGGTGGCGTCGCCGGAGGTGACCAGGACGGACCAGGCCTCGCGCGGCACGCCCAAGGCGTCCATCTGATCGGCCACGTCGCCCCACGGCCGGGGCGAGTTGGAGATCAGAACGACCGGTCCCCTCTCGCGCCGCCAGCGCGCCAGCGCCGCGCACGGCGCCGCGAACGCCTCCCGCCCATTGTGGATCACCCCCCACACATCGCACAGCAGCACGTCGTAGGGGGCGGCGACGTCAGCGAGGCCGGCGACCAGGCGGGTCATCATCCGTTTACGGAATATCGACGCCCTAGTACCGATAGTGGTCCGGCTTGAACGGGCCCTGCTGCGGCACGCCGATGTAGTCGGCCTGGTCCTTGGAGAGGCGGGTAAGTTTCGCGCCCAGCTTGTCCAGGTGCAGCATGGCGACCCTTTCGTCGAGGTGCTTGGGCAGGGTGTAGACCTTCGTCTGATAGGCGCCGGCGTTGGTCCACAGTTCGATCTGGGCCAGGGTCTGATTGGTGAAGCTGGCGCTCATCACGAAGCTGGGGTGGCCGGTGGCGTTGCCGAGGTTCACCAGGCGGCCTTCCGAAAGGACGATGATCTTCTTACCGTCGGGAAATTCCACGTGGTGGACCTGGGGCTTGATCTCGTCCCACTTGAAATTGCGCAAGCCGGATATCTGGATTTCCGAATCGAAGTGGCCGATGTTGCAAACGATGGCGTTGTTCTTCATACCGCGCATGTGATCGACGGTGATCACGTCCTTGTTTCCCGTCGCGGTGACGAAGATATCGGCCTGCTTGAGGCTGTCTTCGAGGGTGCGCACCTCATAGCCTTCCATGGCCGCCTGCAGGGCGCAGATGGGATCGACTTCGGTGACGATGACCCGGGCGCCGCCCTGGCGCAGGGAGGCCGACGAGCCCTTGCCGACATCGCCATAGCCGCACACCACGGCCACCTTGCCGGCCAGCATGACGTCGGTGCCGCGGCGGATGGCGTCCACCAGGCTCTCGCGGCAGCCGTAGAGGTTGTCGAATTTGGACTTGGTGACGCTGTCGTTGACGTTGATGGCCGGGAAGGGCAGTTCGCCGCGCTCGGCCATCTGGTAGAGGCGATGGACGCCGGTGGTGGTCTCCTCGGAGACGCCCTTGATGGCGGCGCGGATGGCCGAATAGAAGCCCGGCTTTTCCGCCAGACAGCGCTTCATCACCGCATAGAGCGCCTCCTCCTCTTCGTTGTTGGGCTTGTCGAGGAGGGTGGGGTCCTTCTCCGCCTTGGGACCGAGGACGCACAGCAGGGTGGCGTCGCCGCCGTCGTCGAGGATCAGGTTGGGATGGCCCCCATCGCTCCATTCGAAAATCTTGTGGGCGTATTCCCAGTATTCGATCAGGCTCTCGCCCTTGACGGCGAACACCGGCGTGCCGGTGGCGGCGATGGCGGCGGCGGCGTGGTCCTGGGTGGAAAAGATGTTGCACGAGGCCCAGCGCACCGTGGCGCCCAGGGTCTGCAGGGTCTCGATCAGCACGGCGGTCTGGATGGTCATGTGCAGGGAGCCGGCGATCCGCGCCCCGGTCAGGGGCTTGTCGCGACCGAACTCGGCGCGCACCGCCATGAGGCCGGGCATTTCGGTTTCGGCGATGTCGATTTCCTTGCGGCCCCAGAGGGCCAGGGCGATGTCCTTGACGATGTAGTCGGCCACGAAAGGGCTCCTTTGTGCGATGTGGCGGGCTCTATAGACGGGCGGCGACGGCCCGGCAATAAGGATATAAAGATATCTTTATGTCACCGGCGATCAGCTGCCCTACCGCTCTTCCTCGAAACGGTTTTCCACCAGCCTGGCCAGGGCGGCGACCGCTTCGCGGGCTTGGCGACCCTCGGCGGTGATGGCGATGGCGGCGCCGGGGCCGGCGGCCAGCATCATCAAGCCCATGATCGAGAGGGCGTCGACCGTCTGGTCGTCCCGGGTCACCCGCACTTCGGCGTCGAAAGCGCCGGCCAGCTTGACGAATTTGGCCGACGCACGGGCGTGCAGGCCGCGCTCGTTGACGATTTCTACGACGGCCTCGGCGCTCACTTCTCGCCGGCCAGGACATAGGAGGCGACGGAGATGTATTTGCGACCCGCTTCCTGGGCGTGGGCCACGCAGACGTCCAACGGCTCCCGCGAACGCAGGCTGGCCAGCTTGATCAGCATCGGCAGGTTGAGACCGGCGATCACCTCCGCCCGCGTCTGTTCCATGACCGAGATGGCGAGGTTGGACGGCGTGCCGCCGAACATGTCGGTGAGCAGGATGACGCCCTGGCCCAGATCCACCTCGCCGCAGGCCTTCAGAATATCCCGCCGTCGCCGCTCCATGTCGTCGTCGGGGCCGATGCAGATGGCCGCCACCGCCGCCTGCGGGCCGACCACATGCTCCATGGCGTAGACGAATTCCTCGGCCAGCCGCCCGTGGGTGACGATCACGAGCCCGATCATGCAAGACGCCTCAACGGCCATCCCCTACGCCACGGCGCGGCGCCCCTCAGGGCGCGAAGCGGGCTTGATACTCTGGTTGCGAGCGCGCTCCAAGGCGTTCCAGGGCGCGGCCTAAATTCGCGGGGGCGGAGGGCGCGGGCGCCCAGATGTCGAGGGTCGGAATTTCCACGCCCAGGATGATCTCGTGAGACGGATCGGCCAGACGCTCCACGTCGCCCGGCTGGGGAACGCATCGCGCCGCCAGGACGATCTGGGCGAAAGCCAGCGCGGCGCGGCGTAGAATGCCCACGCCGCGCGCCTCCATCAGGCCGGCCAAGGCGGCGGGGGCGCGGCCGAACAGGGCGCCTTGCGAGACGAACACCAGGGTGCGGTCGTCGGCCACCAGACGATAGCCAAGCTCCAGGGCGCGCAGGGCCAGATCGCTCTTGCCGGCCCCCGACGGCCCCTCGATCAGGACGCCGCGCCAAACCCCGCCCAGGCGCCGCGCGATCAGGCCGGCGTGGCGGATCATGCGCTCGGCAGCGCGATGACGAAGCGGGCCCCGGCCACACGGCCATCGACGAGCCGGTTCTCCGCCCAGATCCGGCCGCCGTGCGCCTCGACGATCTGGCGGGCGATGGCCAGGCCCAGTCCCGAGTTGCCGCCGAACGCCGCGCCCTTGGGTCTGGAGGTGTAGAATCGCTGAAACACCGTCTCCAGGTTTTCCGGCGGCATGCCGGGGCCGTCATCGTCGATCCTGGCGATGATTTCGCCCCGGCCGCGCCGGACGCCGACCCGCACCTCGCCGCCCTTGGGGCTGAAGGAGCGGGCGTTGTCGATCAAGTTGCGGATCACCTGGCCCAGCGGCCCCTCGCGTCCCGAAACCCGCATGGCCTCCGACGAGGGCGCCTCGACGAACCGCACCTTCGGTTCGCCCGACTTGCCGGTCGCCTCATAGAAGGCGCAGATATCAGCCAGCAGGCGGGCGAAATCGAGCGGCCTTGGCGATTCGCGGGCCAGTTCGGCGTCCAGGCGCGAGGCGTTGGAGATGTCGGTGATCAGGCGGTCCAGGCGCCCGACATCCTGCTGCAGGATGGCCAGCAGCCGGGCGCGGGGCTCGGCGTCCTTGACCAGATCCAGGGTCTCCACCGCAGAGCGGATCGAGGTCATCGGATTGCGCAGTTCGTGGGCCACGTCGGCGGCGAAGCGCTCGATGGCCTCCATGCGTTCCGACAGGGTGTGGGTCATGTCCTCCAGCGAGCGCGTCAGATCACCCAGTTCGTCGCGCCGGCGGGCCAGATCGGGCAGGGCGATGGCACGGGCGCGCTGCAGGCGCACTCGGTCGGCGGCCCTGGCAAGGCGCAGGACGGGTCGGGCGACCAGGGTTGTGAGCAGCAGTGAGGAGAGCAGGGTGACGGCCACGGCGATCGCGATGAAGGGAATGAGGGCCACCCGCTCAGCGGCGATGATCTGTTCGACGTCGCCGGCCTCCAGGGTCAGAACCCCCAGAACCTCGCGCACGTGTTCGATGGGAATGGAGACCGACACCACCTTGCGCCCATCCTCGCCGACCCTGGTGTTCGAGACGGTCTTGCCGTGCAGGGCCAGCCCCAGTTCGTGGGCCAGGGCGGCGCGGGCGCGAGCCGCGCGCCGGGCGGCCGAGACCGCGCCCAGATTGAGCGTGAAGCCTCGATCGCCGGGCTTCTTGGCCGCCGGCAGCGGACTGGCCTCGACCCGATCGGCGACGATCCGCGAATCGAAGATCACGTGACCGTCGGCGTCGTAGAGCCGGGCGCGCTGGGCGTGGGCGGTGTCGAACAGGGCCTGCAGGACGCTGCTGGCCTCATCGGCCTCCAGGGCCGGCTCCGGGTCGCCGACCGTGGCCGACTGGTCGATGACATTGGCGATCACCTGGCCTTCGAGCAGCAGGCCTTCCAGGCGGGCGCTGACCAGGCCCTGTCGCAGTTCGTTGAGAACCAGGGCGCCGCCGACCAGGATCGCCAGGCCCAGCAGGTTGAGGACAATGATCAG
>JBDTIW010000090.1:0-23220 GCA_039936215.1 Caulobacteraceae bacterium
CCGGCCGCTCGGGCCTTGGGTTGGCGCCGTGGTCGTCATGATCGAGCCTCAATAATCGTAGTTGAACAACGCGAACTCCTCGCTGCACCGCTCCCGCACGATCAGCTTCTGCGCCCTGTTCAGTATCTCCCGCGCCGACCGCCGGTCGCGGCGTTGGGTGTTTTTCGTGAAGGGCATGCGGGCGAGGATGTCGGCGCAACCCGTGACCCGCTCCACATGCCTTATCCCAGCTTCCAGCGCCTCGTATCGGATGATGAAATCCACCGCCGTCGAGCCGTCGATGGAATAGATGTCGAAGTTCCGATAGGCGCCCCTCTCCACTTCTTCGTCGAGCAGGCGGGCGAAATCGCCGCCAGCCGCGCCGGGCATCCGGAAATAGGCCAGGGACACCACCTTTTCATAAGGGTGGCGCTCCATGGAAAACTTGAAGGCGCGGTCCCAGAACGCTTCGCCGAGGGCGCGCCGGGCGGGGCCGGCCGGCATATGATTGAAAAAGATCCGGTCCGCCTGGGGCGACGGTTCCAGGCAGTTCCCATGGTCGTCCAGCCGGTCCTGGCGGATCGCGGCGCGGTAGGCCGCCTCCGCCGCCGGATCGGTGGAGTAGTTGCGGGGCAGGGCGTTCGGGAACAGCGCGGCGCGGATAATTTCGTCGGCGGGTGAGATCGGGCAGATGACGTCGGCCTCGCCCAGATGGGCCGACAGGGCGATCTCCAGGCTGGCGCCGGCGGTCTTGCGCGTCTTGAGGAAGATGAACCTGTGCGCATGGGAAGCGAGCATGGCCTCCCGGTTGGGAGGCGATGGTGGCCAATGTTTGGCGGCGGCGCCCGCCAACTCCGCGCTTGACAGGCGGGGTCGCCGCACTAGCGTCGAGACGCGGCCATGGACGGGCTGGGGAAGGCCCGCGATCCGGTCCCGGCCGCGCTGAAGAGGAAAGACTGGATCGATGGAGATAGAGGAAGGCGGCGGCCCCGCCGAAACGACCGAGCCGTCGGCGCCGAAGCCGGGTGAAACCTGGCGGCGGGCGCGCGCCGCCCTTGAGGGCGGGGATTTCACCCAGGCGGTGACCCTGTTCGAGGCGGCCGTCGCCGAGACGCCGGGCAATCCGAAAATCCTCATGGGCCTGGGCCGCGCCCTGCGCGAAACGGGACGCCCGGCCGACGCCGAGGCCGCCTACCGGCGCCTGATCGAACTCGAGCCGGCCAATGTCACGGCGCGGATGGCGGTCGGCCGGGCGGCGGCGGAACGGGGCGACTTCGAGGATGCCGTGGTCAATCTGTCGGCGGCGCGGGCCGAGGAACCGGACAATACGAAAATTCTGACGCTGCTTGGCCGCGCCCTGCGCGAAAGCCAACGGCCGGTGGAGGCCGAGGCGGTGTACCGGCGCCTTCTGGAAATCGAGCCGGCCAATGTGGCGGCGCAGATGGCGGTCGGCCGAACGGCCTGGGAGCAGGGCCGACGTTCCGAGGCCCTGGTTCATCTACGGGCGGCGGCGGCGGCCGGCGGTCCGGCCGATCCGAGGCGGGATCTGTCGATCGGCGAAAAGTTCCTCGCGCAGATGCAAATCGACGAAGCGGCGGCGGCATTCCGGCGCGTCCTGGCGGCCCATCCGGACAATGCCGCCGCCCTCAAGGGCCTTGGCCGGTGCGCCCAGGTCAGCGGCGACGATGAGGAGGCGCTGGCGAAGTATCGCGCCGCCACCGCCCACGAGCCCGGCAATCCATGGCTCCAAACCGAGATTCGGCGGATCGAGGCGAAACAGGGCGGCGATGACTGGAAGTCCGAGCTGGGCGACGCCATCGCCATTTCCAACGCCGCCGACAGCACGCGCGAAGATCGGCTGTGGTCCGCCCACATACTGGTCGCCTACGGCATGACCGGCCAGGTGGAAAAGGCGCTGGCGCCGCTGGAAAAGACAGGCCCGGTTCGCCGTCTGCTCCAGATCGCCCATCAGCTCGGCCGCATGGGGCTTTCCCAGCCCGCCGTCGCGCCCGGCGAGGGCGTCGGTCCGGAAGCCGAGCTGTTCGGCGGCCTGTCGGGCTTTGTTGAGCAACTGAACCCGGGCTCCGAGGCCCTGGTCCTGGTCTTTACCGGGGTTGCCAATCGCGCCTTCCTGTCCATGGACATGATGCATCGCGTCCTCAGGACGACCGGGGCGAGCGTACTCTATCTGCGCGATCTGCAGCGGACACGATATCTGGCCGGGGTGGTCGGCCTGGGTGAGGATTTCGCGAGCACGGCGGAGAGCTTCCGGACGATCATGGCCAGGTCCGGCGCCAGCCGTATGCTGATGATCGGTCACTGCGGCGGTTGCGCCGGGGCGCTTCGGTTCGGCCTGGCGCTGGGCGCGGAAGCGGTTCTCGCCGTGGCCCCGCGCATTATCGACGCCGCGATCCTGGACGGGCTCTCGGGGCGTGGGGCGGCCAAGCGGGATGCGTTGCGCAAATCGGCCGGGCCATTCGCCGGCGATCTGCCCAGCCTCTATAGCGCCGCCGAGTCGGCGCCGCGCGTGACGCTCATCGCGGCGAAAGACGTTGAGCCGGAGGCCAGCTTCGCGCGGGACATGACGGCGCGGGTTCCAGGCGTGATCTCCGTCGAGATGCCGGGCGCGTTGAAGGGGTCGCTCGGCGACATCCTCGCCCTCGGTCTGCTGTCCCCCTTGATCTCCAGCTTTGTGGAAAGCGGCGGGGTGTCGCCCGATATACTGGAAGGCCTGATCCGGCCGGCGTCGGACGAGGCGGCGGTCGCGTCGTCCCTCCAGGGATGAGCGCGCTGCTATCCTTGAAGCCCGCGCCCGCGGAAGACCGGCCCGAGCCTTCCTCCATGATCGACATGCTGCGATCCCGCGCGATGCGTTCGCCGGACGCCGAGGCCTTCCTGTGGCTCGAAAACGGCGAGCGGGAAGGGGCCAGGATCACCTTCGCCGGCCTCGACCGCCGCGCCCGGGCGATCGCTGCGCTGGTGATGGACCAGGGCTTGGCCGGCAAGCCGGTTCTGCTCGCCTATCCCTCCGGGCTCGACCTGGTGGCGGCCCTGTTCGGCTGTTTCTACGCCGGGGCCGTCGCGGTGGTGGCCCCGCCGCCCGGCGCACAGTCCCTGGACCGGCCGCGCCTGCTGGTCGTCGAGTCCGCCGCCGCCGCCGTCCTCACCGTGGCCTCGCGGGTCGAAAAGGCCCGGGAGGAGACGCCGGCCGGGACGCGGGTCCTGGCCACCGATGGCCTTGGCGAATCCGGCGACCTCGCCCCGCCGCCGGAGGTCGACCCACACAGCCTCGCCATGCTGCAATACACCTCCGGATCGACCGCCGCGCCGCGCGGGGTGATGCTGACCCACGCCAATCTGCTGGCCAATCTGCGCGCCCAGGCGCGGGCGACGCGGATCGAGGCGGGTGAGACGGCGGTGAGCTGGCTGCCGTTCCATCACGACATGGGCCTGTTCGGCTTCGGCTTCTTCCCCATATACGCCGGCCTGCGCTCAATCCTGATGCCGCCGGTGGCGTTCCTGAAGCGTCCGGCGCGCTGGCTGGAGGTCATCAGCCGCTATGGCGGGGCCCTGAGCGCCGGCCCGTGCTTCGCCTACGATCTGTGCGCGCGCCGCTCGACGGCGGAGCAGCGCGCCGCCCTCGACCTGTCGTCCTGGCGGGTCGCGGTGTGCGGCGGCGAGATGATCCGTCCCGAGGTGCTCGAACGGTTCGCCGAGACCTTCGCCCCGGCCCGGTTCAGGCGCTCGGCCCTGGCCCCCGCCTACGGCCTGGCCGAGGCCACCCTGCTCGCCGCCTCGGTGGAGGCCGAGCAGGGCTTCACGGTGCGCGCGGTGGATGGGCCGACCTTGGCGGAGGGCCGCGCCTCGCCGCCGGTCAATCCCGATCGCGCCCGCCGGCTGGTCGCCTGCGGCCGGCCGTGGCCGGGCCATGAAGCGATCGTGGTCGATCCGGTCCGCCGGACGAGCGCGCCGGACGGCGAGGTCGGGGAGATCTGGCTGCGGAGCGCCAGCGTGAGCCAGGGCTATTGGAACCGGCCGGATGAGAGCGCCGAAATCTTCGGCGCCAGGCTGGAAGGCGGCGAGCCGTCCGGCGGCTGGCTGCGGACCGGCGATCTGGGCTTCCTCTGCGATGACGGTCTGGTGGTGACCGGCCGGCGCAAGGACATGATCATCGTGCGCGGGGCCAATTTCGATCCGCTCGATCTGGAACTGGCCGCCGAGGCGAGCCATCCCGCCCTCGGCGCGGGCGGCGCGGCGGCCTTCTCCTTCGACGACGCGGCGGGGGAAAAGGTGGTGCTGGCCTGCGAGGTGGAGCGGGCGGCCATGAAGAGCCTCGACGCCGACGCCGTGGTGGCGAGCGTCGCTCAGGCCATGAGCCTCGACTTCGGCCTGACCCTCCATGACCTGGTGCTGCTGAAGGCAGGCGCTCTGCCGCGCACCACCAGCGGCAAGGTGCAGCGGCATGTGTGCCGGGCGCGCTATCTGGCCGGAAACCTGCCGGGGCTGGCCGAGGGGCGGCATCCGGAACTCGGCCGCTGGCGAGCGGCCCGCCCATGACCGCCGCGACCTCCCTCGCCTTCGCCGACGATCCGATCTCCCGCCTCGATCCAGCCGATCCCTATCCCACCTATGCCGAGCTGCGGGCGCGCGCGCCGGTGCATTGGAGCTCACGTCTCAGCGGCTGGGTCTTGACCCGCTATGACGATGTGCGCGGCGTCCTCGACCACCCCGATTTCCGGATCGTGGATCCGGCGTCGCGGCTTTCGCGCCTCGCCGAGCGCGGCGGTCCGTTACTCGCCAATCTCATCGCCTTCCATGCCTGCCTTCCGCTCCTTCACGATCCGGACCACAGCCGTGGCGTGAAGCGGGTTTTCTTCCAACTTCTGACGGGCCGGCGCCAGCTTGGCCTTAGGGAGGGTCTGGCCCAGCGCGCGGCCGAAATCCTGCGCGCCGGGGCGGCGGCGGGAAGGATCGATCTGGCCGCCGGCTACGGCAGCCCCCTGACGGTTTTCGCCTCCGGGACGCTGTTCGGCCTTCCTGAAAGCGAGCATGGCGTTCTTACCGCTTCGGCGGGCGTCAGCACCTTGTTGTCCGGCGCCGTTCATTCCTTGCGTGAACTGAAGCGCCTGGACGCCGAGGCCGCCCGTCTCGTCGATCGCTTCCGCGCCCCCCTCGCCGAACGCCACGAGGCCACGGCCGATGACGGGCTCTCGCGCATGCTTCGGGCCGCCGACGCCGAACTCGGCTGGACCGACGATCAGTTGGCCGGCTTCTGCGCGTTCATTCTCGGCGTGTCGCGCGAGACCACATTCACCGCCTTGTCCGGCGGATGTCTGAGGCTGCTCCAGGAGCCCGCTCTTCGCGCCCGCCTGTGCGAGGATCCGGCCAAGCGGCCGGCCGCCCTTCGCGAACTGCTGCGCCTGGTGTCACCCCTCCAATTTGCCGCGCGCGTCGCCGCCCGGGACACCCAGATCGCCGGGCAGGCGATCCGCGCCGGCCAGCCCGTCTGCGCCATGCTGGCGGCGGCCAATCGCGATCCGGCCGTCTTCCCCGATCCCGACCGGGTCGATCTGGAGCGCGAGGGGCCCGAGCCGCTCGCCTTCGGCGCCGGCGCCTTTCGCTGCCTGGGCGAGCAGCTCGCGCAAATGGAGCTGGGTGTCGCCATCGACGGGATTTTGGACTATCCCGGCCTTGGCTTGGGCCGGGAGCCCGTGGTGTGGGGAACGGGGATGCATGTTCGCGAGCTTCGCCACGTTCCGGCTATTTTCGTCGGAGCGGAGGCGGCCGGTGGCTGACATACAGATTCGAAAATGGGTTCGCGACTATCTCGCCGAGGTCCTGACCATTCCGGAGGCCGAGGTCGAACTCGACCGCACGCTTGAAAGCTACGGCCTGGATTCCATCGAGGCGGTGCTGATGGCCGGCGGCCTGGAGGAGGAACTCGGCTTCGAAATCGACCCCGCGGCCTTCCTGCAATATCCGACCATCGAAGCCATGGTCGTCGCCCTCGAACAGGGCGAGGGGCTCGAGCCACTGGCGGATTTGCCGCTGAAGGTGGCTCCTTGACGCCGCCGGCCCCTCGGGATCCCTTTCCCCCGCGAAGCGGCGGGGGAGGATCGAGCGGCAATCGTTCCTTCCCCATCGATGGGGGAGAAGATGCACGCATCTTAAGTCCTCGCCCCCATTCTTATGGGGGAGAGGGTTGGGTGAGGGGGTCGCGCCGACACATCGCTCTCTCTGATGATATCCGTCGCGCGGCCGGACCCCTCACCCAACGTTGGCGTCCCCGCAAGAGCGGGGCGAGGGCTAAAAAAGCGTTGTGTGAGATAGAGCGTTCGGAGGCGGGGACTGTGACCCTCCCCCGCCGCGCGGGTGAGGATCAACGCACGCGCGGCCTGATCGCCCCATGACTTCCGCCGCCGCCCCGAGCCTGGACATACGGCCCCTGTCGCCGGCGATCGGCGTCGAGGTGGGTGGGGTCGATCTCGCCGGCCGGCTGGACGAGGCGGTGTTCGGGCAAATCCGCGCCGCCTGGGAGGAAAGCTGCATCGCTCTCTTCCGCGGCCAGACGCTGAGCGAGACGCGGCAGATCCTGTTCGCCAGGCGGTTCGGCAAGCTCGGCGAGGCCGGTGGAGGGCCGCGCCCGGTGCTCTATGTGACCAACGCCCGCAACGAGCGCGGCGAACCGGGGATCCTGCCCGAGGGTCCGATCGATTTTCACAGCGACCAGTCCTATCTGGAGGAGCCGTCCATGGCGACCATGCTGTACGCCATCGACGTTCCCGGGCGCGGCGGAAACACCCTGTTCGCCAACGGTTTCCGTGCCTACGACGCCCTTCCGGACGAGCTGAAACGGCGGCTCGCGGGCCGCTCGGCCCTGCATGCCTACGACTACTACAGCAATCCGAACCAGCGGGCGCAGCGGGCGCCGCCGGGGGCGACGCCCGTGGCCCATCCGATCTTTCGCGTCCACCCGCCGACCGGCCGCACCGCCCTCTATGTCAACCGCCTGATGACCTGGTCGATCGTGGACATGGATCCCGATGAAAGCGATCGGATTCTCCACGTCCTGTTCGACCACCAGGAGAAGGCGGAATTCGTCTATGAGCATGCCTGGACGCCGCGCGATCTGATCGTGTGGGACAACCGCTCCTGCCTGCACGGCCGCACCGATTTCGCCCAGAGCGCCCTTCGCCGCCTTCGGCGGGTGACGGTGCTGGGCGAGCGGCCCATCGGGTGAGGCCGATGCTGGGGACGGGGAGCGCGCGGTGATACTCGTCTATCAGATGGGCAAGGTCGCCTCGCAAAGCTGGTGTCAGGCGATCTGGAACCTCGATCCGGCCGGCGAACCACCGGCGCACCTCCACCATCTCGCGCCCGCGCCGCGCGCCCGCGTCGCCCGTATCCTGGACCTGCCGGCGCCCTATCAGACCATCGCCAACCGCGTCATGCCCCGCCACCAGCAGCGCAACGGCGCGGCGATCCTGGCCCAGATCGAGGCGTGCCGAGGCCGGGGCGAGACGATCCGCGTCGTCACCGGCATCCGCGATCCCCTGCCCCGGTCCATCTCCTCCCTCCTGTTCCTGGCCGACTTCTACGACCACACGAGCCGGCCTCTCTCGGCCCGCAACGGCGCGACGCCGGCCTATATGAGCGATGCGCTGCGCGAAATCTGGGCGTCGGTGTTCACCGATGCCGAACCCGAATGCAGCTTCGAATGGGTGGCGCGCGACGGGATCGGCCTCTACCGCACCTGGTTCGCCGACGAACTGGAGACAGTGTTCGGCGTCGATGTTTTCTCCGTCCCGTTCCCGGCCGGCGGCGGCGCGCAACGCCTGAACACGCCCGGCGTCGAGGTTCTGGTCTATCGGGTGGAGGACATGGCGGCCACCTCGCCCGCTCATGGCGAACTGCTGGCGGCGGCGTCGGCGTTCCTGGGCGCGCCGGTGACGGTTTTTCCGGAGACGAACACGGTGGCGGCCCGGCGATCGCATCCCCTCTCGGACTATCTGCGCGCCAACTTCCGCCTGCCGGCCGATCTCATCGAGACGATCTACGACGACCCGACCATCCGCCACTTCTATTCGCCGGGAGAAATCGCCGCGTTCAAGGCGCGGTGGCGGGAGGGTGCGGCGGGGGCATGAGTTGATTGTCGCCTTCAACCCACCCCCCCCGACCGTCATCCCGGAAACGGCGAAGCCGTTATCCGGGACCCAGGAGCCCCGTCCCGGATGGAACGATCCGCCGTTCGCCGCTCCATGATGCATTGAATGTGGCCCCTAGGTCCCGGCTCGGAGCCTGTCCTCGGGCGCGCGCTTCGCGCGACCCGGGGGCGCAAGATGCGCTCCGGCCGGGATGACGGAAATTGGGGGTGCGAAACCGATTCATTTCAACCGGACGTAGCTCTGGCGTAAGGATGTGGTGATCCCCATGACCACCCCCCGCCCCGCCCATTCCCCCGACCCGCTCGCCGAACTGGCCCCGGAAAACCTCGCGCGGGTCTATGCGGGGTTGCGCCAGACGGCGCCGGTGCATTGGAGCGTCCATTTCGGCGGCTGGGTGCTGACCCGCCACGCCGACGCGGTGAGGGTGCTGGGCGATCCGGCCTTTCTGGCCGACGATCCCATCGCCCGCCTGACCCGGATCGAGGCGCGCGGCGGGCCATCGCTGCCCAATCTGCGGACCGTCCTGGCCAGCGTCGCCTTCTACACCAACCCGCCGCGCCATGGCGTCCTGCGCCGGTTCACCTCGCATCTGTTTCAGCGGCTGGAAATGAGCGGCCTGCGGGTCCGCCTTGAGGACCACGCCGCCGCCCTGCTCGCGGCCGCCCGGCTGGCCGGCGGCATCGATCTGGTGGCCGGCTACGGCGGCGACCTGGCCCTGTTCGCCATCCACACCCTGCTGGGCCTGCCGTCCGAGGACTGCGTCGCCCTGGCCGGCGTGGCGCGCGACATCGGCTGGATATTCGACGCCAGCCCCCGCTCGCTGCGCGAGCTTCGCCACGCCGAGAGCGAAGTGGGCCGGTTGCTCGATTATTTCGAGCCCGCGATCGCGGCGCGCCGGGCGGGGCGCGAGGCGGACGGCTTTTCGACCCTGGTGCGCCTCAACGACGCCGAACTTGGTCTCGGCGACCGCGATCTGGCCGGCTTCTGCACCTTCTTCTTCATCGGCGGCCAGGAGACCACGGCGACCGGCATCGCCGCCTCGGCGGTCATGCTGCTCGAAGAGGACGCCGCCCGCGCCGCCCTGACGGCGAACGCCGGGAAGCTCACCGGGGCGGCGCGGGAGTTCCTGCGCCTGGCCGCGCCGTTCCAATACGTCGTGCGGGTCGCCACGGCCGACGCGGCGATCGGCGGCGAGACCATCGGGGCCGGCGAGCGGGTCAACATCATCCTGGGGGCGGCGAACCGCGACCCGGCCGCCTATCCCCACCCCGACACCATCGATTTCGACCGGGCGGCGCCGGACTCCCTGGCCTTCGGCCACGGCGCCTACCGCTGCCTGGGGGCGGGCCTGGCGCAGGTGGAGACGGAGGTCGCCCTGGCCGGCCTGGTCGCCAACCCCGACCTGCGCCTCGCGCCGGGAACGGCGGTGTGGGGCAAACAGACGCGCGTCCCTTCCCTGACCCGCGCCTGGGCCGAGTTCGGGTAAGGGCGGGCCGGATGAGCGCGGGGGGGTTGATCGTCGTCCACCAGATGGCCAAGGTCGGCTCCATGGCCTGGGTCGAGGCGGCGCGGGCCACCGGGACGGCGGCCGTTCACAGCCACTTCCTCACCGCGCCCAATCTGGCGGCCATCGAGGCCATACTGGCGGCGCCGCCGGAGACCAACACCATCGCCCATCCCCTCGTCGCCCGCGAGGTGGTGCGCAAGGGTGCGCGGGGGCTGGCCGCCATCGAGGCGGCGCGGCGGGAGAACCAGGCGATCGGCGTGGTGACGGGGATGCGCGATCCGGTGGCCAGGTCGCTGTCGCTGCTGAACTTCTTCGCCGATTTCTGCGGCCATACCGGCGGCGGCCTCAGCGCCCGCGACGGGGCGGGCGCCGAGGCGGTGGGCGCGGCGCTGGGCGGGCTGTGGGAAGCGGTGCTGACCGGGCGCGAGCCGACGGGGAGCTTCGAGCGCCTGGTGTGGCGGATGATCGGAACCTACCGAACCTGGTTCGACGAGGAGCTGGCCGGCGTGTTCGGGATCGACGTTTTTTCGGCTCCCTTCCCGGCCGGCGGCGGGGCGCAACGGATGGGCGCGGGCGGCGTGGAGGTCCTGGCCTACCGGGCCGAGGACATGACCGCCGGCTCGCCGGCCGGCCCGGCCCTCGTGGACGCGGCGAGGGCGTTCCTGGGCGCGCCGGACTTCGCCCTGCCGCAGGTGAACACGGCGGAAACCCGGCGCTCTTATCCGTTGTATCGCGAGGCCCGCGACCGCTTCCGCCTCCCCGCCGCCGCCCTCGACCAAATCTACGCCGCCCCGGCGGTGAGGCATTTCTATACCGCCGAGGAGATCGCGGGGTTCAAGAAGCGATGGGGTGGTGATGGCCGGTCTTGCTCGTAGTGCGGGGTTTGTCAGCCCATGGGCGCAAGGATAAGCGGCCTGCCGCTCGTAGCGCCGGCTTCCAGCCGGCCCTTCGCCATCGACGTGAGAGAGCCGGCTGGAAGCCGGCGGTACGAGCGGCGCCGCGCTCGATTGCCTGACTTGGCGCCCGTGGGCTGGGGGCGCATAGGCGCTAATTTAAGCGATCCGCCCCTCGTACCGCCGGCTTCCAGCCGGCCCTTCATATTGGTGGCAAAGAGCCGTCTGGAAGCCGGCGGTACGAGATCGCGCCGCGATCAGCCCCTTATGTTGGCGCCCGTGGGCTGGGGGCGCGCGCTAAGATGTCCGGGGCGCCACCATCCTCGCGCTACCAAGGACAGTCATAGCCGAAACGCTCGCAATAGGCCGCCAGGCGGGCGCGCAGGTCCGGGTCCAGGGTTGAATAGGAGTCCGGGGTGAGGGTCGGCTTGGCGCGGCCGAATTTGCGGACGGAGTTGTTGACGTTGGCGACATCGACGAAGTCCGACTGGTCTTCCGGGTCGATGGCCGCCGCGAAGTCCGCGTCCGAGGCGCCGGCCGAGGGCGCGGGGCGCGGGGCCGCCGCGGCGCGCGAGGCGACGCTCACCAGGTCGGTTCGGGCCAGCCAGTCGCGCACGACGTGTTCGGCGTCCTCGATCTTGAACACCGCTTCGGGGCGCAGGGCCATGACCATGTCGTACCAATGGACCAGGGAGGCGACGGCGCGGTCGAGGGCGGCGCCATAGTCGCAGAGATCAACGCCGACGGCGCGCAGGATGTGCAGGCGGCGGAAATTGAACGACCGGCTGCGGCCGTTCTCCAGCATGATCGAGGAAACCGCGTCGGCCGGATCGCGGACATGGGCCACGGTATGGGCGAAATCCACCCCGGTGCTGGCGTTGTGACCATAGGGGACGTGGAGGTCGGCGGCGGCGTGCATCCAGCTCGAAATGCCGTCGCGCAGCAGTTTCTCGTGGCCGATCTCCAGGCCAAGGCCGGTGAACACGGTGGCCATATAGGCCGAGGCGCAGCGTGGGTGACCGAGGACCCGCAACAGGGCGCGCTGCCCAGGCGCGGCGCCCGCCAAGGCCTCGTCGGCCGCGTCGGCGATGTTGTAGCGGCAGTCGGCGGTGGAGCGGACGGCCGGCGCCGGGCCGGCGATGCGGGCGTGGTCGCGGGGCGGCGCCAGGAGGTGGTCTTCGATGAAGGCGTTGGGAAGGCCGATTTCGCTCAGTTGCTCGAGCCGGTAGCGGCGGGTGGCGAAGCCCATCCAATAGTCGGCGAGGCTGCCGATATCGATGGCGACGCCGCCCTTTTGCCTCACGATCTCGCAGTAGATCTTGCCCAGGAACCCCGCCGCCACCAGGAAGACCTCGCCCGGAAGGGGATCGAGCGCCGCGCACACCGCGTCGTGGCGGTCGAGCAGGGTGTCGCCGGCGCCAGGCTGGTCCGCCTTCTCGTCGAACAGGGCGGCGTATTTGTGCTCGGCCGGGATATGGATCGCCTGGCGCGTTTCGACCCCGAAGGTGTCGCGCAGGAACGGCGCCATCTGGTGGCAGGATATGTAGGAGACCGATCGGACGGCGGCGAAGATTTCCGGCCACAGATTCCACTTATGCAGGTCGTTGGGGAAGTGCATGGAGGTCATCAGGGCGCCGCGAAAATCCATGGTGGCGCAATGGCTGACCCCGCTCAGGATGCCGCGATGGGCGAAGCTCGCTTTCGACTTGGCCATTTCGGCGATGAAACGCCAGGGCGGGATGAGGGCGAGGATGCTGGCGTTGTCGACGGCCTCCAAAAAATGGCCTTCGATCGACTTGAGGCGGCGCCCGACCATGCGCCTGGAGCCCCACCAGACGTCCTGAATGGCGGCCCGGTCGGCCGCCCGGTGGCCGGTCACCGTCGCGTGGGCCGGCAGGAAATGCCCCTCGCCGTCGCCGATGCGGATGACCGAGGTCGCCTCGCGGCGGGCGATGCGGTCCACGATCACGCCCACCAGGGCCGCCGCCTCGGCGTAGGATTCGCGGGTGGAGATCTTAACCGGGAAGGGACGGCCCTGGAGGATGGCGACCAGCCGCAGACATTCGGGCATGCCGAAGCCGCTCGCGGCGTCGCCACCGTCCGCCGGGGCGATTTCCTCGGTGATCTGGGCGACGCGATCTTCCGTCCGAGCCCGGCTCTGATCGAACGCGGCGAAGTTCACCGGCGCCAGGATGGCGCTCTCCAGCAGGCGGCGGTCGGCCAGCGGGGACAGCATCATTTCCGCCTGGGCCCTGATGAGCGGCGAGGCGGCCGGGGCGGCGGCGCGGAGCAGTTCGACCTGTTCCTCGCTGAGGGCGGCCTCGCCCAGGGACATGAAGAACCTGGCCTGCTGTTCGCCGTCGCGGGAGGCGAGATTGTGGACCAGCAGCTCGGGAAGGTCGTCGAGGTCCCAGACGCGCGGCGAGGCGCGGCTCATGGTGGCGAGGTAGCTCCTCGCCGGGAACGCCGCTTTGATCTGGCGGCGCACCTCGGCCAGCCGCGCCTGATCGCCCAGCAGGCTCAGAACCTGAAGTTGCAGCAGCCCCATCGACAGGGCCGAGGGAAACCATTGCCGCGCCAAGGCGGCCACGGCATCGACGAGACGATACTCGCCGGCCCGCATGAGCAGCCGGCTCAGGGCGCGAGCCGGACCGGGCGTCAGGATCCGCCGCGCCAGGCCCTCCGTCCACGGACGAACGGCCTGCCAGTCGAACAGGCAAAAGAAGTGGGCCTCCAGGATGGCCGGCCCGGCGAGGCGGAAAAGGGCGTCGCGGGCCCGGTCCTCGGCCCAGGCCGCCACCTCGGCGAGCAGGGCGTCCAGCGTCGCCGGGTCTCGCGCCCGGGCGGCCTGGCGGGCCACCGCCATGCGATATTCGGCGTCGGGCATCTGGCCGGCCAGGTCCATCACGCCGGCCAGCCCGCGGACGGGGTCGGGAAACTCGGCCCAGTAGGCGATGCGGGCCCTGGCCAAGGGCGTCCCGCGATCGGCCCCGGCCAGGCCGTGCTCGGCCTGCTCCAGGAAACGTCCGCACTCTTCCATTTGGCCCAGCGCGATCAGTGCCTCGGCCGCCAACGGCGCACCGAAGTCGCGGCCGGCGCGCCAAGCCTTGATACCGATGGCCAGAGCCGCCTCGTGATCGCCCAGCAGACTGAGCGCCTTGGCCTCGGTCTTGGCCCAGATCTGCTGTTCGGGGAACCGTCGGCCGTAGGCGCGGGCCAGATCGAGAGCGTCCTCGGTCAGGTTGAGGCGCAGCCGCGCCAGGGTCGAGATGCGCCCGAACTTCGGCGAGAGGCCGCCCGGATCGGCGATTTCCAGTTCGGCCATATGGCCGGCCTCGGCCCGCAGCACGGCGAGCCAATCGAGCAGGGAGGCGGCCAGGAGCCCGGTCCTTCGCCAGCGCCGCTCGGGCGAGGCCTCGTATTGCGAAAACAGCGCCCGGGCGGCCGCCCAGTCCAACCCCTCCGCCGCCGCCTCGATCGCCTTGGGCAGCGGGACCTCAGGCGCCATCCCGCATCGCCCGAAGCCGGCGCCCCACCTGCGGCCAGGGCTTGACGCCGCATTCGGCGGCCCAGTCGCGATAGCCGGCGATCAGGCTTGAAACGTCATCCGGATGGGTGGGCGCGAGATCGTTCAATTCGGTGCGATCCTCGTCCATGTCGTAGAGTTCCCAATCCTGACCCCGCTCGCGGACCAGCTTCAGATTGCCCGACCGCATGGCGGCGTGGCCGCCGTGCTCCCAGAACAACGTGCGGCCGACAAGCTGGTTTCCCCCCGCCAGGGGATCGAGGAGGCTGATCCCGTCCAGCGCCTGGGGCGTATGGCCGCCGATCTCATTTGGCATGGCCGCCCTCGCCGCGGCGAGGACGGTCGGCATGAGGTCGATCACATGGGCCGGATCGTCGATCTTGCCGCCGCCGGCTATCCTTCCGGGCCAGTTGACGATCAGCGGCGTGGCGATGCCGCCCTCGTGGACCCAGCTCTTGTGCAGGCGGAACGGGGTGTTGGAGAGGTTGGACCAGCACCGGCCATAGCTCATGAAGGTCTGGCTGCCGCCGGGGCGAAGGTCGGGACGATTGCCGATGGCGACCGGGCGCCCGTCGGGCAGGCGGTCGGGAAATCCCGCCCCGAAATCGTCCTTGGCGCAGCCGCCGTTGTCGGACAGGAACAGCACCAGGGTGTCGTCGCGCGCCCCGATGCGGGCGAGGTGGGCGAGCAGCCGGCCGACGCAGCGATCCATCCGATCGACCATGGCCGCATAGGCCGCCATGCGCAGGGCCTGCCAAACCTTGTTGGGCGCATCGCACCAGGGCGCCACCTTCGGATCGCGCGGGCTGAGCGCCCACGGCCGCCGGAACAGGCCCGAGGCGGCCAGCCGCTCATGGCGGGCGGCGCGGGCGGCGTCCCAGCCGCCGCGATAGCAGCCCTCGTAGAGCGCCAGGTCGGCCGCCGGGGCCTGGAGCGGCCAATGGGGCGCGGTATAGGCGAGATAGAGGAAGAAGGGCTTTTCGCCCTCGCCGTCGCCGATCATGGCGATGGCCTGGTCGGTGACCGCGTCGGTCAGGTAGAAATCCTCGTCCTCGACGATCACCCGCCGGTCGTCGGCCATCAGATGATGCGGCGCGAAGTAGCTCCCGGCGCCGTGCAAGATGCCGAAGAAGCGGTCGAAGCCGCGCTGGCGGGGGGTGGGGTGATCGACATCGCCGATCTTCCAGTTGTCGACATCGCGCGGCTGGAAGTCGCCGCCCACATGCCATTTGCCGGCCATCAGGGTGCGGTAGCCGCTCAGGCGCAGAACCTCGGCGATGGTCGCGGTGTCGTTGCGCAGATGGCCCTGATAGGCCGGCAGCGACAACTGCGCCGTCATGTGGCCGACGCCGGCCTTGTGCGGATAGAGGCCGGTCAGGATCGAGGCGCGGGTGGGACAGCACCGGCCGCAATTGTACATGGCCGAGAACACCGCCCCCTCGCGCCCCAGGGCGTCGATGTAGGGGGTGCGGATCTCCGAGCCGGTGACGCCCAGATCGGAAAACCCCATGTCGTCGACGAGGATGAGCACCACGTTCGGACGCGGTGGCACGGCGGGCTTCGGCCCACGACGAGACGCCAATGATTCTGCTCCCCCCTCGATCCTGGCTCACTATGGCCCGGCGAGGCCATTTCCAGCAAGCACGCGCCGGCGATTGTCGGTCCCGTTCAGCCGGCGCCAGCGGTTCGTCCCGCCGTATGCAACGCCCGCTAAGCGATCATCGCCGCCGGCTTGCCGAGGATCGGCAGATCGGGTCGCCAGGCGTCCGGTCTGGCGGCGAGGGGGCCGGCGCCGCCGGCGCCCAAGCCGGCCATGGCGGCGATCAGCCGGTGCGCCTGGGCGTGGACGATCACCCCGCCGTGGCCGTCGTTGGCGGCGACGAAGGTGGCGGACAGATAGTCACCTGTCAGCTTGATGTGCGCGGTGTGGGCGCCGTCGGTGACGGTGAGGACGCCGCCTGTCTTCGTGCCCGAGAAGGTCGCTTCACCCGCGCCGACGAAGGCTATGTCGGCGAGATCCAGGAAAGTCGAGCCGGCGGTGGAAAAACCGCTGACGGCTCCCCCGTAACGCCGCGACTCCGCCAGCCGCAACACGCCGGCCACAGCCCCGGCGGTGAAGGCGATATTCTGGCTGAAGCCGGCCTCAAGATCGAGGGTCCCGCCGGCGATCGTCGCCATCCCCGCGCCGGTCACCGCGCCGTCCACGGTCAGGGTTCCCCCGCTGACGCTAAGGACGCCGCCGTTGGCGAGGCCGCCGCGCAGGGTCAGCGAGCCGGCGTCGATCAGGGCCTGGCCCGCTCCGACCATGGCCCCGCCCGCTATGGTGAACCTGGCCGCCGCCCCGATCTCCACCGTGTCGAAATGGTTGAAGCTGGTGGGCGCGATGGCGCCCGATACCGTCACATTGCCGCTGGCCAGCCGTCCGGTCAGGGCGCCGACCCCGCTGCCCAGCACCAGAACCCCGCCGCCGCCCAGCACCGCGCCGACGAAGCTCGATCCCGCCTCGACCACCAGGACATCGGTGGGCAAGGCGAATTCCACCGCCACGCCGCCGACGCCTTGGACGGCGCCGAAATTGGTGACGGTGTCGCCGGCGCCCAGCACGACCATGGCGCTAGGCCCCCTGACCACCGCCCCGGCCTCGTTGGTCAGGCTTTCGGCGGCGCTCGCCAGGACCACCCCGACGCCGCTACGGATCCCCACGCTGGCGATCGTACCGAAGTTGATCGCCCCCGCCGCGCCGTAGAGTTCCAGTCCGCCTTCGCCCTCGATCAGGGCGGTCGTGTCATTGATCGAGCCGTTGATGACGGCGCCGCCGGCCGCCAGCGCCACCCCATAGTCGTCGGCCCCGCCCCGGTAGCCGGTGTAGGCGCCGGTGGCCTGGATCGTCCCGTAGTTGTCCACCCGCCCGGGAACGCCGGCGATCTTCACCCCCCCATAGCCGACGATCAGCGCCGACCGGTCGCTCGCGCCACCGTTGTATACGCCGCCGCCGGCCCTCAGGTTGACGCCGAATTCAAGGTTCTCAGCCCCGTCGCCGCGGACGGTTCCGAAGTTGGTGACTGTCCCCGCCGCGCCCAGGATAGCCACGCCGGTATAGCCTTCGATCGAGGCTATCGGGTCGCCCGCCGCGCCATTGACGACCACGCCGCCGTTTTGCAGCCGCAGTCCATGGGCGCCGCGGCCGACCGCCAATCCCCGAATGGCCCCGAAGTTGGTCACCGTGGCGGAGCCGGAAATATCCACCCCGCTGCCGCCTAAGATCAGGGCGGCGGTGTCGGTGACCGCGCCGTTGGCGAGGGGTCCGCCGTTGTGCAGCCGCACCCCATAGCCGAAGGCCGGGGTCAGGCCCGCGATCGTGCCGAAATTGGTCACCCGGGCGGCCCCGAACACTTCGACGCCGATGCGCCCCTCGATGCGCGCCGTGGTGTCGGCCGTCGCGCCGTTGGTCACTGCGCCGCCGGCGTGCAGATAGACGCCGATCGGCGAGCCATAGCCGCCGCCGGGAAGGAGGGCGAGGATGGTTCCGAAATTGACCACCGTCTCGGCCCCGCGGGGGGCCGCGATGGCGGCGTAGCCGGCGCTCTCGATGAGGGCGGCGGTGTCGCTCGCTGTCCCGTTGACGAGCGCGCCGCCCACGTCGGCCTCGACGGCCGAACCGTGCGTGCCGACGATCGAGCCGTAGTTGGTGACGGTGAGAGTGGCGAATTGCGCCCTGATCCCCACGCCGCCCTCGATGACCGGGCTGAACACACCTTTGCCGTTGTACACCGCGCCGCCGTGGGCCAGCCGGATGCCGTCAACATTGGCCCCGGCGTGAATGCTTCCGTAGTTGAAGACGTAGGCCGGAGAGGGGGCATAGACCCCGCCGTAGCCGACGGACCCGGTGGGGGTGATGTCGAGTACGGCGTATTGCGGCGCCAGGACATAGCCGGGGACATAGGTCGAGATGGTCTTGGTCGTCATGCGACAGCCTCCCCGGCGAGTCGCCCTGGCGCGGAGCACGCGGGGGCCTCTTCCCGCCGCCCGCGAGGCTACCGGTTCAAGATCACGGCTTCAAGTCAAGCGGGCGCGATGTTCACCCTCGAGACGTCCGCCTAGCGATCGTCGCGATAGGGTCCGGACCGATAGCCGGGGCGGCGGTAGCCGTCGCGATAGGGCCGGTGCTGCCAGCGCTCGCCCGCCCACGGACGATAGGGCCCGGGACGATAGGCGGGCCCGGCCGCGTAGGCGCGCGGCGCATTGACGGCGCCATAGCCGCCGCGATAGCCGTAGCCGCCGCCATAGGCGGGGGCGTTGTAGGCGTAGGCCCCGCCGCCCTGGTAGGGCGCCGGACCGCCCGCCGCATAGCCGTTCTGGCAATTGCCGCCGGTGGAACTGGAGCCGATGGCGGCGCCGGCGGTGGCGCCCAGGGTCCCGCCGAACAGGGCCCAGGCCCCGCGGGCCGCCCAGCCGGCCAGGCTGAAGCTGAGCAGGGCGCCGGCCACGCCGCCGATGATGGCCCCGGCGGCGGTGTTGCCGGCCCGCCGGTCGGTGCAGTTCTGGCCCCCGTACTGGCCCCCGTATTGCCCCCCGTTCTGACCATAGCGGGCGTTATAGTCGGCCAGGGATTGGCGGTAGAGGGCGTCGTTGTAGCCCTGGTCGTAGGCCCCGCCGCTGGCGGCCGGCGGGGGCGCGTATCCGCCTTGCGACGGTGCGTACCCGCCCTGCGGCGGCGCGTCGTACTGGGTCGGTTGGGGCGGCCCGTATCCGCCTTGCGGCGGCGGGGCAGATGGGTCCCGCGGGGCCGCCGCGTATCGCGCCGGAGGCGGGGGCGACCCATAGCCTTGCGACGGCGATTGGGCGTCCTGGTGTCTCGGCTGGTAACCGGGATCCTGGCTTTGCGCACCCTGGTCCCACGACGGCGGCGGGCCGTTCTGGTCATAGCCCTCCGGCGCGCTCTGGGCGTAGGCCGCCATGGGCTCGGCGACCATGGCCAGGGTGGAGACGGCGGCCAGGAGGGCGGCGACCTTGGCGCATGGCCGGGTTTTCATCGATCAAGCCTTTTTTGCTGCCGCAGCCGGGATCGCGCGCTCGGCCGGCATGGTTGCCTAGAGCAAGATCACTTGAGATGGAATCGCTACCGGTAACGATCTTGCTCTAGATTCAAACGTTTAGAGCCTTATTCACGCCCCGGATCTCTCCGGTCCAAGGCGATCAGGCTCTAGCGCTTAGGCCTCTGCGCCTGAACCTGGGGTGAACGAAAAGGGGCCGGCCAGCCCCGCCGCTGACGACGCATGTGTCGCGACTTCCAGGGCCTATTGCGTTGGACCGCCGGCTAATTCTATCGTGTCGCGAGACAAAACGCGCAAGCGCGAGGGCGAGGGGAAAATCAATGAAAACGTCGCCGCGCCGCGGCCAAAAGGCCGTTGGCTCACTGGACGGCGGGCGCGTCCCCGCGCGTGACGCCCGTCGTCCGACGCATGCCGCTCTTCTGTCGGCAATTTGTCTGGCGGTGCTCGTTCTATTCACGGCGGCCGCGCCGGGCGTCCATGCGAGGACGCCAACACGTCCAACGCGTTCCGATTCGGTGAAGGAATTCGGCGTGTGGTTTTGGCAATCTCCCTACGTGATGACCTGGCGCTACAGCCAAAGGTTGCTGGACCAAGCGAAGGCGAATGGGTTCAACGCCATCTACATCACGGTTGACGACTATCTCGCCATAGCCGCTGAACCGGACAGCCCTCAAAAGGTGCTACAATTACAGGCCTACAACGCCGCGGTCGAAAAATTTATCACCTATGCCAACCAAGGCGGCATCGCGGTTGACGCCGAAGGCGGCTCGCCCGATTGGGTCGAAGCGGCAAACCGAAGCAAGCCATACGGCATATTGACCTTCGCATCGCAGTTCAATGCAACACACGCCGTCAAATTCAGAAATGTCCAATTCGACGTCGAACCCTATACGTTGCCGACATACAAAACCGATGAAGTAGCTATACTGACAGAATACATCGATATGGTTAACCAGCTCGTCTCACAAAACATGTCGGGCGGTGGAATCGAAATGGTCATACCATTTTTCTATGGAAAGACGCCGAATATTACCTATAACGGCCAGACGGGATCGGCCTTCACGCTTTTGCTATCCACGCTCGATCAAAAGGCGGGCAACGCCATGCTCATGATGGCGTACCGAAATTACGCCTCCGGCAGAGGCGGCACGTTGGACATTTCAAACGCCGGAATGGATCAGGCCAGCCAGCCTGGACACTCGACGACATTGATCATTGCTCAGGAAACAAGTAATGTCCACCCAAGTTACGTAACCTTCTATGGGACCAGCAGGGCGGACCTTTTCAGCCAGATAGCCATCATAAATTCCGCCTATGCCAGCTCGTCCGCATTTAATGGAATCGCGATCGAATACATCAAGCCATTCGGTTTGTTGCATTGATCCGGCGAATTTCGCGGCGCACGTCTATTGCTGGTTCGGGTCGCCGCTCGGCGGCGCGTTGACATCGGGCGACGGAACGATCGTGGCCGCGCGCCGCGACTGGTTGGCGCTGGCCGCCGCGCTCCTGGCCGCCGATTCCGCCGCCATCCGGTCGGCCGAGGCGCTGGCCGCGTCGGTGGAAATCGCCGCCTGCGTCGATTGCTGGGCGCTGGCCTGCGTCGCCTGCAGGGAGGCCTGGGCATTGGCCTGGGCCGTGGCGGCGGCGTCCTGGGCGGTCTGGGCGGCGTTCTGGGCCGCGCCCTGGGCGGTGGCGGCGGCAATCGCCTGATCGCTCGCGGGGGCCTCGTCGCGCCGGCTCATCAGGAAGACCGCCGCGACGATGGCGACCAGGGCCACCAGGCCGGCCAGCAGCCACGGCGTACTCCCGCCGCCGGAGCGGATTTCCCGGCGCACCTGCGTCGTCGTCTCCGTCACCGGATCGTAGGTGGTGCGAACCTCGGTAACGCCCGTCACCGGGTCAATGTCCGACATCGGAGAGTCCTTTCCTTAAAGCGCCGTGCTCCGGCGGGAAACGTGCCGCCCCCGCGCCGGTTCCGCGCCGGCCTCGGTTCCAGCGGGCCGCAAAGCCCGCTAAGGCTTGACGCGAACACTATCCATCGAGGTCATTTCATGCGGCTCGCCATCGTCCTTGCCATGAGCCTTGTCGCGGCTGTCGCTCAGGGAGCGCCCAAAGGCGCCGCGCCTGTGGCCGGCCCACGCGCCATGATCGCCGCCGCCAATCCGGCCGCTGTCGAGGCGGGGCTGGCGGTGCTGCGGGCCGGCGGATCGGCGATGGACGCGGCGGTGGCCGTGCAGGCGGCGCTGGGCCTGGTCGAGCCGCAAAGCTCTGGCCTCGGCGGCGGGGCCTTCATGACCTACTACGACGCCGCCACGCGGCGGGTGACCGCCTACGACGGCCGCGAGACCGCGCCGGCCGGCGCGACGCCGGACCTGTTCCAGCGCCCCGACGGAACCACGATGAGCAAGACCGAGGCGATCCTGTCGGGTCGCTCGGCCGGGGTTCCGGGCGCGGTGGCCATGCTGGCTCTGGCCCACAAGGAACACGGCAGGAAGCCGTGGGGCTCGCTGTTCGGCGGCGTCGAGACCCTGGCCACGGACGGCTTCACCGTCGGCCCGCGCCTGGCCGCTTACGTCGCCGGCGGCGCGCCGCAGGCCAAGGCGCCGGACGTGGTCGCCTATTTCCGCGAGCCCGACGGAACGCCAGTGAAGACCGGCGACAAGCTCCGCAACCCCGCCTACGCCGCCACCCTGCGCCGCATCGCCGCCGAGGGTCCGGCCGCCTTGCTCAAGGGTCCGATCGCCGCCGACATCGTCCGGCGCCTGGGCGAGGGACCGACGCCGGGGAGCATGACCCTGGCCGACCTGGCCGCCTACGCCCCTCATGAAGGCCAGGCCCTGTGCCGGCCCTATCGCCTGTGGTTGGTGTGCGCGCCGAACCCGCCGTCGGGCGGCCCGGCCACGCTTGAGGCCCTGGGCCTCCTGGCCCGCACCGACATCGCTTCGCGCGGGCCGGCCGATCCCAAGGCCTGGTTCGAGTTGGCGCAGGCGCAGCGGCTGATGTACGCCGACGACCAGCGCTATGTGGCCGACCCGGCCTTCGTGAAGGCGCCCATCGCCGGCCTGCTCGATCCCGCCTATCTCGACGCGCGGGCCAGGCTGATCGGCGAGAAAGCCGGCCCCGCCCCCGCCCCCGGCCACCCCGCCGGCGCCCCGGCGGTCGGGGCCGACGCCACCGACGAGCCCGGCGGGACCTCCTCCTTCGTGGTGGTGGACAGCCGGGGCAATGTGGTTTCCATGACCACCACGGTGGAAAGCGTGTTCGGCGACGGACGGATGGTCGACGGCTTCCTGCTCAACAACCAGCTCACCGATTTTTCCTTCTCCCCGCGGGGCAAGGACGGGACGCCGGCGGCCAACGCCGTGGGGCCGGGCAAGCGGCCGAGATCGTCGATGTCGCCGGTGGTCATCCTCGACCGCCAGGGTCGGTTCGTCGCCGCCCTGGGCTCGCCCGGCGGCCCGGCCATTCCCGCCTTCGTGCTCAAGACCATCGTCGGCGTGCTCGACTGGAAGCTTTCCATGCAGGCGGCGGTGGCGCTGCCAAATCTGATCGCCATCGGCGACTTCTACATCTCCGAACCGGCCAAGTTCGCGCCCGGCGTGGTGGACGGCCTGGCGGCCAGGGGGATCGTTTTCTTCAAGGGCTTCGGCGGCGAGGGCTCGGGCCTGCACGGCGTCATCGTCCGGCGCGGCGTCCTCGAAGGCGGCGCCGATCCGCGCCGGGAGGGGGTGGCGAGGGGGTGTTGCTAGGGGTGGATGTCCGGCGGGTGGCGTGCAGCGGATGAGCGGACATAGCGGATGGGAGTTGGGTGGAACGTCGCCGTTCGAGGTGCGTGGCGCCGACGGGCCGGTCCCGGCGCTAAGCGTTTGATTTTCACCGCTGGAGCGGCACTTGGCTGCGATGAATAGGTTTCGCACCCACAGTTTGCGTCATCCCGGCCGTAGCGCTTCTTCGCGCGGAGAGCCGGGACCTAGGGGCCACGTTCAACGCGCGTTGCAGCGGCGATGGCGAATCGTTCCAGTTGGGATGCGGCCCCTAGGTCCTTAGATAACGGCTTCGCCGTTTCCGGGACGACGGTGGTGGTGGTGGGTCGGCG
>JBDTIW010000091.1:0-5720 GCA_039936215.1 Caulobacteraceae bacterium
CCTTCCAGAACTGGTTCGACGCCGCCTCCGCCCAGCGCCCCGCTTACCGGGTGGCGCGCATCGACCTGCCCTTCTTCGCCGGCACGGGCTGGAAGGTGGGCGATGTCGCCGCCGAGGTGGTCGGCTATGAGTGGGACAATCGCGACCCTTTGGGCGACGGTCGGCGCCTGTGGGACGCCGCGCGCTCGCGCATCGCCGCCATCGACCCGGCGGCGGTCAGCGTCCTCTTTCGCGGCGAAGCGATCGGCGCCGACGGCCGGCCCGGCGTCGCCGAAGCCACCTGGTTTGTCTCGCCGGCCGGCGCCAAGGTGTTCAACGCCGGTTCAGTCCGCTGGTCGTGGGGCCTGGGCAAGGAAGGCTTCGTCCAGCCCGCGTTCCGGCAATTCAACGAGAAGCTGGTGCGATACCTGGCGGCGCACTGAACTCTGGTGGCGAGAATCTGACAGTTGGTCCCCAGCCGACGATCGGACATGTCGAATGACGGAGTTGGGTGGAAAGCGACCCTAGGTTTGCTTGATCGACGCGTTGCCGGTAATTTGAATAGACGCGCCATGTCCGATATCGATAGACGTTCCTTGGCTCTTTAACTTCGTGCCGCCGCCAATTTTCGTCTCCCCGGACGCACTACTTCCACCACCGGTCACTAAAATGGGTGCGGTGACAGTTGTCCCCCCAATCGACACCGTCCCGTGCTGATGATCAAAGGTCGCTTGTCGCGCTGCGGTGATCAGCGCGTTGTCAATTTGGACGTGACCAGAGGCTGCTGCAACGTCAAGAGCCCCAGCCAAGGCGTTGCGAAGCTCGTTATCGTCTCCCGCCGCTGCGGCGCGTTCCGCCTTTTCAATCAGATCGGGACGGCTAGTCTTGATCGCCTCGAAAGCCTTGGCGGTCGCCGCTTTCGTAAGGTCGTAGAGCCCGTGCGCCGCAAGATCCACAAGAATGGCTTCTAAGAGGGCCATAACGCTTCTCCCGCGCTGATTCAGACCGAGCAATTTAGGGTGTCACCCTGCACTTTTCCAGACAGAGAGTCCGAGGTTCTACGTGCCGAGCCACTCCACCGCACTCGAAGGGAAGGTACGAGATGGATCGATTCCCGCCCTCGGCCTATCGCCCGAGAGCGGACCCACCCAATATCATGCAAAGCGACCGCCGCCCTGCCCCCGGTCGCCCCGACGGGCGCCAAGGGGTGACGACCATTAGGTTGCCGCGACCGCATGCGTCCCGCGCCAGCCCCAGGCGCGGCCGTCGGGGGCGAGGCTCGTCCCCGCCGCCATGCGCCGGTCGATGGCGCGGACGATCAGCCGCGCCGAGAGGCCGTGCAGAGCCAGCAGATCGGCCATGGCGGGACCGGCGAAGGGGACGGCGGTGATCAGGGTCCGGCCGCCCATCAGCGCGCCGGCGAGGATGAGGATCGGCAAAGGCACGCGCGCCCTGGCCCCCTGGACCAGCAGGAACACCGCCGCCGCGCCGCTGTAGACCTCGCCGACGCCGGGGATCCAGCTCAGCACGCCGTCAATGCCCAGGCGAAAGGGACCAAGACGCAGCAGGCCGTCGGAAAGCTTGCCCACCGTCTCCACGCCGCGGCGGATGGCGGCAAGGTCGGGTTCACGGAACAAGGACATCGCGGAACTCCACAACAAGACATTTCGGCCAGAATGGCGGCCGTTCGTACGCAAACGTGGTGTGGGCGCCGGCGTTCCGCCAGAGGGCAGGGACGATGGACGTCCTCGCCGATGTCCCTACAGTGTGTCGAACGCTCAAGGAGGATTGCCATGCCCACCGCCCACGTCAACGGCCGGACCTTCGCCTACGACGACACCGGCGGGTCTCATCCCGCCATCGTCTTCTCCCACGGCCTCTTTATGGACCGCGCCATGTTCGCGCCCCAGGTCGAGGCCCTGAAGGACCGCTGGCGCTGCATCGCCTGGGACGAACGCGGCCACGGCGGCACGGCGGGCCAGGCCCTGGCCCCCTTCACCTACTACGACTCGGCCGACGACCTGGCCGGCCTGCTCCAACATCTGGGGATAGGGCGGGCGGTGCTGGCCGGCATGTCGCAGGGCGGGTTTCTGTCCCTGCGTTGCGCCCTCGCCCATCCGGCCATCGTCCGCGCCCTGGTGCTGATGGACACCCAGGCCGGCCCCGAAGACCCCGCGAACCTGCCGCTCTATAACCAGCTCATGGAGCGCTGGATCGAACACGATCTACCCGACGACGTGGCCGACTACGTCGAGGCCGCCATTCTGGGCCAGGGCTGGTCTGGGGCGACCGCCTGGCGCGCCAAGTGGAAACGGATGGCGCCGGGGGATATTCGGGCCTGCATGGCGACCTTGGGCGGACGCGACGACATCAGCGCGCGCCTGGGCGAGATCAAGGTCCCGGCCCTGGTCGTACACGGCGACGCCGACGCGGCCATCCCCCTGGACCGGGCGCAAGCCCTGGCTCGCGGCTTGGCGGACGCGCGGCTGGTGGTGGTGGAAGGCGCCGGCCATGCCGCTAATCTGACCCATCCGGGACCGGTCAACGCGGCGACCGGGACGTTCCTGGACGGGCTGGGCGATTGAGGCTTCTCGGCGCGCTGAAACTTCCCCCGCCGCGACCGCTAAAAAGCGTTGGAAAAGGCATTGAAATACGAGCCCGCGGCATACACATTGGAAAATGCCGCGGGCTCATCCCCCCGTTCTCGCGGCTCAACTGAAGGCCCGGCGGAGTGATTTTCGCCGGGCCATCTTTTTGCCAAGCAGCCCGGCGGAGCAAGCGCCCATGAAGAGCCGGCCGGCGGTTCCCCGCTCAATGTGTCAATTTCGACACAGATCGTGATCGCCAACAGGGTGGCGCGACGCCACTTTCGTTCGCCGCCCTTTCACCCTATCGCTCTCCAATCACCCAAAACGGAGCGACCCATGCCGCAAATCAAGGCCAACGGACTGACCCTGGAATATGAGAGCCGGGGCGACCCCGCCGGCGAGCCCATCCTGCTGATCATGGGCCTGGGCGGCCAATTGACCCGCTGGTCGACGGCCCTCACCGACAAGCTCGCCGCCCGCGGCTACCGCGTCATCGTGTTCGACAACCGCGACGTTGGCCTCTCCGAAAAGTTGGACGCCGCCGGCGCGCCGGACATGGGGGCGGTGATCGCCGCCGTGGTCGCCGGCCAGACGGCGCCGGTCGCCTATGTCCTGGGCGATATGGCGGCCGACGCGGTCGGACTGCTGGACGCCCTGGGGATCGCGCGGGCGCACATCGTCGGGGTCTCCATGGGCGGCATGGTCGCCCAGCTGGTGGCGGCCGACTGGCCCGAGCGCACCCTGTCGCTGACCTCGGTCATGTCGACCACAGGCAACCCCGATCTTCCCCACGCCACGCCGGAGGCCATGGCGGTCGTCAACAGCCGGGGGCCCGATCCCAAGCTCGATCTGGACGGTTATCTGGCTCACGCCGTCAAGGGATCGCGGACCATCGGCTCGCCGGCCTATCCCACCAACGAGGCCGAGGTGCGGGGGCGCATTCTGGCCGACTATCACCGCTCATTCCATCCGGTCGGCTTCCTGCGCCAATATGCCGGCATCGTCGCTTCACCCGATCGCCGCGCCAAGCTGGCCGGCGTCACCGCTCCCACCGTGGTGATTCATGGCGAGGTCGATCCCCTGGTCCCTGTCGAAGGCGGTCGCGACACCGCCGCCAGCATCCCGGGCGCCCGGCTTATCGTCATTCCCGGCATGGGCCACGACCTCCCCGCCGCCCTTTACGACACCCTGGTCGACGCCATCGTCGGCGTGGCCGAGCGGGCCAAGGCGGCGGCGTAGGGTTTTTCGGCACGTATGCGCGGCGGCCGGACGCCCCTCCCCCGCGAAACCATCCGCAGGGGAGGATTGAACAACGTGAAAATGCTCGCCTTTCCTTCAATCCTCCCCCGCGAAGCGGGGGAGGTGGCGCGGCGCTCTTGTTTGCGCCGTGACGGAAGGGGCGTCCGGCGGCGACGAATTAAGTAACCCTCACACCTCTTGGTTATAAGCGCCGACCTCCGGATGCCGAGCCAGCCTCGGCTTCACTTCGTCGCGGAACAGGGCGCGCATGTCGTCTTCCGATGCGGTGCTTTCGACCACCACCACCAGTTCGGGCTTGTTGGAGGAGGCGCGGACCAGCAGCCAGGAGCCGTCCTCCAGGGCTACGCGTACGCCGTTGACGGTGATGACCTGCGCGATCTTGCGTCCCAGGACGGTCCCGCCGGCGGCGGCCAGGGCCTCGTATTCTCCCACCACCTCGGCGACGACATCGTATTTCACTTCGTCGGCGCAGTGCGGGCTCATGGTCAGCGAGGTGTGGGCCACCGGCAGGGCGCGGCGCAGTTCGCTGAGCTTGGCGCCGGGGTTGCGGTCCAGCATGGAAAGGATGGCCGCCGCCGCCGTCAGGGCGCAATCGTAGCCTCGCCCGAGGGGCGCGTTGAAGAAGAAGTGGCCGCTCTTCTCGAACCCGGCCAGGGCGCCGATCTCGGCGGTCTTACGCTTGATGTAGCTGTGGCCGGTCTTCCAATAGAGGGTCGTCGCGCCGTTGGCGGCCAGGACCGCATCGGTGGCGTAGAGTCCGGTGGACTTCACATCGACCACGAAGCGCGATCCCGGATGCAGGGGGGCCAGGTCGCGGGCCAGCATCAGGCCGATCTTGTCGGCGAAGATCTCCTCGCCCGCGTCGTCCACCACGCCGCAGCGGTCGCCGTCGCCGTCGAAGCCCAGGGCCAGATCGGCCCCGTGCTCGCGCACCGCGGCGGCCATATCGTGGAGCATCTCCACATCTTCGGGATTGGGGTTGTAGCGCGGGAAGGTCCAGTCGAGATCGCAATCCATCGCGATCACCTGCGCCCCCATGCGGCGCAGGGCGCCGGGCGCGAAGGCCCCGGCCGTGCCGTTGCCGCAGGCGCAGACCACCTTCAACGGCCGCTCCAGCTTACAGCGGGCGGCGGCGTCGGCGATGTAGCGCTCGGCCATCCCCTCCACCTGGGTCAAGGTTCCGCCCGGGCGTTCCCGAGAGGCGCCGGCGAGGACGATCGCCTTAAGCCGGCCGATCTCATCGGGGCCGAAGGTCAGCGGCGGCCCGGCCCCCATCTTCACTCCGGTCCAGCCGTTTTCGTTGTGGCTGGCGGTGACCATGGCCACGCACGGCGCTTCCAGGTCGAACTGGGCGAAATAGGCGGTGGGCGAGAGGGCCAAGCCGATGTCCAGCACCTCGCAGCCGGCCCCCACCAGACCAAGCGTCAGGGCCTGTTTTACCGACAGGGAGTAGGAGCGGAAATCGTGGCCGACCACGATCCGCCGGTGGCCAAGCTCCTGGATATAGGTTCCCAGGCCCAGACCCAGAGCCTGGACGCCCAGCAGGCTGATCTCCGATCCCAGAAGCCAGCGGGCGTCGTATTCGCGAAACCCGGTCGCCTTTACGAGCGGGACGGTCTCGTAAGTCAGAGTGTTGGGAGTGAGATCGGCGCGGGGGGTGGGAAGCATGGAACCTCTTTGACCTGTTTCACTTGGGCGTGGCGAGAGCCGGAGCCGGCTTCTCTGGCGCCGCAACGGGATGACCGAACGGGGCGGGCGACCGCCGGCCCAGTCCCTGCGGCCATACCAGGGCCAGGGCGATCATGGCGAGCGCCGCGAGAGCCAGGAGAGGCAGGACGAAGCGATCGCGCATGGCGAGG
Source organism: Caulobacteraceae bacterium (assembly GCA_039936215.1). Classification (GTDB taxonomy): domain Bacteria; phylum Pseudomonadota; class Alphaproteobacteria; order Caulobacterales; family Caulobacteraceae; genus Acaudatibacter. The sequence continues at coordinate 5,687 of JBDTIW010000091.1, forward strand.
CCTATAGCCGCGCCCGCGCCGGGGCGCCATCGCC
>JBDTIW010000092.1:0-7120 GCA_039936215.1 Caulobacteraceae bacterium
CTCCCCCGCTTCGCAGGGGAGGATTGAAGGAAAAGATTAGGCGTTTCAAAGTTCTTCAATCCTCCACCGCGAAGCGGGGGAGGTGGCGCGCGGCGCCTCTTCGCCGAGTGACGGAGGGGGCGTCCGACGGCGTCAACGGTGCTTCAAAACCGGCCAATCAACGCCACGGCCGTATCGTAAATCCCCCGCGCCGCCTCATCGGCGTCCGCCATCACGTCCGCCGCCGAACAACGGATCACCGAGTAGCCCAATCGCCAATATAGAGATCCCGCCGTTCGTCGTGGTCCCGCTGGACCTCGTCTCCATGTCCGGCGCCGTCGATCTCGATCACCAGCCTGGCGGCGGCGCAGTAGAAGTCGGCGATGAAGGGGCCGATGGGATGCTGGCGGCGGAAGTTCGGTTGGCCGGGAACGCGGACGCGCAGCTTCGCCCACAGGATCACTTCGGGCGGGGACATGGCCCGGCGCAGAGCCTTGGCGCGATCGTGGGTCTTGGTGAACGAGCGCATGGAGCAAGGGTAGCCGCCGGACGCCCCCGCCGTCACGGCGCGAGAAAGAGCGCCGCACCACCTCCCCCGCTTCGCAGGGGAGGATTGAAATGTTTGAAAGCGGCTGGCCTTCTTCATTTAGTGCCCCCTCACATCGTCTTCCAATTGTTCACCACCGCGCCCTCGCGACGCAGGCGGTCCCAGTCCCAGTCGGGGCGCGGGGGCGGTTCGGGGGGCGGGGGCGGCGGCAGGGGGCGGGAGAGGCAGGCGTAGCGGGTTTCGTCGGCGACGTGGTCCTCGCCGGCGGAATCGAGGTCCTCAAGGCGGGCGGCGTCGTGCTGGAGGACCGGCACGGTGCGGATGAAGTCGCGGCAGGTCTCGAAGACGTAGAGCATGGGCCCCTCCTCGCCGCCGGCGATGCGGGCGCGCATCTGATCCCAGCCGGAGAGCGCCCCCGCGGCGCCGACCCGGGTGTTGTCGGCCGGCCGCCAGGCCAGGCCCATGCGCCGCATCCGCTCGGCCAGGGAGGGCCCGCCGTTGTGGCTGAAGATCGAGGGGTCGGCGACGCCCCAGGCGATCTCCTCGCCCACCTCGCGCTCGGCAATGCCGGCCGCCACCTCTTCGGCGGTGAGGCGCAGGCCCTCGCCGGCCCGCGCCCCCATGCCATACCATTCGCGATAGCGGACGATGGCCCCGCGCGGGATGGGGCCGTTCTCGGTGGGCCAGGCGTCCGGCGCGATCGCCCACCAGCCGACCGAGAAGGGCGCGGCGAAGCCCCAGTCGAAGCTGCGGAAGCGACGCCAATGGCGGGGAACGGCGAAGGGAGGCACGATGTTGCGGCAGCTCCACTTGTCGAAGAAGGCGCCCTCGACGATGTTCCAGTCGCCCTCCAGCCAGGCGCGCACCAGTTCGGCCGATCCCGAGAGCTGAAGCCGCGCCACATAGCCGGGATCGTTGGCCAGGAGGCGCGGGTTGTCGCGCAGCCTGGCCGGGATGAAGAGGCGGGCCAGTTCGAAGCTGGAGCCGTCGAAAGGATTGGTGAACACCTCGGCGACGGCCTTGCTCGCGCCGGCGTCGATGTAGCGGGCCTTGACCCAGTTGTGCCCCGCCCCGCCCGGATTGCAGGTGGCGCGCAGGCCGCACGGCACGCCGGCGGCGCTGCGCAAGGTGGCCTTGAGCTTGTCGAGCGGGCGGGGATCGGGGAACTGGGTCAGCTCCTCCACATAGACGCGGGTGTAGGCGTGGCCCTGGTAGGCCTCGGCGTCGGCGTCGCGGTCGAGGTAGCGGACATAGAGGATCGCGCCCGACGGCCAGGTGAAGCAGGAGCGCGACAGGTTCCAGGCCGCGCCCTCGGGGCCATAGATCTGCCGCGCCCGCTCGATGGTCGGTTCGAGGGCGACGCGGGTGCGCCGCACCAGCAGGCCCCGCGCCCCGGCCCCGAAGATGCGGGCGTGACGGGCGAAATCGCCCAGGGCGGCGTCGGTCTTCCCACCGCCGCGCGCCCCGCCATAGACCACCTCGAAGACATTGCTGGTGACAAAGGCGGTCTGCGGACCGGCCTGCGCCGCCCATCTCAAGGCCGGCCCCTCATGGCGCGACGCCTCATGGCGCGGCCGGCCCATAGCGGCGGTTCCATTCCTCGTCGGAGAGGATCTCGTCGACGATGGGGGCGGAGGGAGCGCCGTCCTCGTCGGCCGGCAGCAGGCGCTTGAGCTTGGCCGCCTCGACGACGGCGCTTTTGGCGGCGACCAGGGCGGCGGCGCTGCCCAGCTTCCGCGCGGCCATTGCGATATGCATCAGTTCGTCGATGAGGCCGCTCAGCTCCCGCGAGCCGCCCCAGGCGATGTGGCGGCTGATTTCCTCGACGCGCTTGACGATAGCGGCCCGCTTCGACAAGGCGCCACAATCGTGAATCGCCTTGTAGCCGGCCGCCCTGCCCGCTTCGCCCGCGTTCATGCCGCGCGCCAGACTTTGGGCGAAGGTCTCTTGTTTCTGTCGCGCCAGCGCCGCCATCGATGATCTCCCATAAATTACATATTGCAATTTCCGGATGGAAATGTCAAGATGCTTTTTCCTTGGCGGGAAAGGGGAAAGAGCGGCCAATTCGGCCGGCGAAGGGCGACGAGATTCGACGAGAAACGCCGAAGTTTCGGCGAGGCGCGCAGGCGTTTTGGCGAGGCGCGCCGCGTTCGGGACGAGCGAATCGCTCTTTTCGACGATGAACCGGGCCGGTCCTCGGCAGGCGGGGCGCCGTAGCCGGGGGGCGCCCTCTTACTCGGTCTTTAACTCCGGCATTGAAGACGGTCGGCGCGCGCCGTGGCGCACGCCATGGATCACGACCTCGTCTTCGGTCGCGTTATAAAAGATCAGGTAGGGATAAGGATGAACCACGACGCGCCGCAGGCGCCCTTTGCTCGTAAGCTGCCCGGCGCCGGGATGCAGCGAGAGGAGATCGAGCGTGGCCTGAATGCGCGCCTTGACATGCAAGGCGCCCCTTGGAGAGCGTTGGGCGATATGGGCCAGAACCTCGTCCAGTTCAGCGGCGGCCCGAAGGGTGTAGCGTAGCCTCACAAACCGTGCTTCGCCCACAGGGCGCGCCTATGGTCGTCCGTCGCGAACTCACCACGGTCGGCCTGCGTCAAAGATTGGGCGAAAGAGGCTTCTTCCTCGGCCGTCAACTTAACGATCGGCTGATCCTCACCGGCCAATTGCAGGAGCATGCGGGCAAGGGCGTCCTGCGTCTTTGAGGGCAGTACGCGCACGATTTCGACGGCATGTTCGAGCAACGCGGTCATGGCGACGACCATAGCCGATTTGGCGCCCATCTGGAAGTCGCGACCGCGACCCGTCACCCGTCGTCAGGCGACCTCGATCCGATCGTTGAGGCCGAAGGGATCGACGTGGACGGAAAAAGCCCGCGCCAGGGACATCGGCGCGCGACGCCTTCCCACTTGCCTGAACGCCACCAGTCCGGCGGCTTCGAGCTTGCCGAGCGTGCGGGCGAGGTTCGGCTCGGCCCGGTGGGTGAGGCGCGCCAAGGCGGCGACGGACGCCGGCCTCTCGTCGCGGATGATGCGCAGAAGTTCGCGATTGTCCGGCGTGAGCAGGCGCATCAGCGCCTCGGCGCTTTCCACGACCAATCCCCCGGCGCCCGCGGGCGCGCCGGCGCCCTTGGCGGCGGCGATCAGATCGCTCTTGAAGGCCGCCCAGCTTTGGACCTTGGGCTTGGCGTTTGGCATGCTCTACCCCTTGTCCTCGATCATCACCGCCGAAACGCCGCGGGCTTCTTAGAAGGGCGGGACCGCTCCGCGCACCACCGCCCAATCTCTTGACACGCAAGGCTGCTGGCTCCATTTAGGCGGTATCGCGGCTCGGCCCTACACCTTCCGTCGTGTCGCGACCTACAAAGGGTCCCCGCGGGGACCCTTACTACTTTCTGGGGCGCGTTTTGACGTGCGTCGCGATTTTCGTCGATGCTGGTTACCTCTTCGCGCAGGGTTCCGTGGCTCTGACCGGAGCGAAGCGAACCCGATCCGAGCTTCGACTCAACGATGCGGCGGTGATTGCCGCTCTTACGTCTGTCGCCCATGAGAAGAGCGAAGGCGCGAGACTGCTTCGAATCTACTGGTACGACGCGCCGCTGCAAAGCGGCATGAGCGCTCAGCAGAGCGGCCTCGCCTTCACCGACCACGTCAAATTGCGGCTCGGCGTCCTGAACGGGCGGGGCGAACAAAAGGGCGTGGACTCCCTCATTGTCACCGACCTGATCGAGTTGGCTCGCAACCGCGCCATCAGCGACGCGGTGCTGGTGTCCGGCGACGAGGACGTGAGGATCGGCGTTCAGATTGCCCAGAATTATGGCGTCAGCGTACATTTGGTGGGGCTGCACCCCGCCCCGCGGCTCGCAATCGGCCGCGCTCCGTCAGGAAGCCGATACGACGACGGAATGGGATGCGGCTACGGTGGCGACGTTCCTGTCCGCCAGCGTCGCAAGCCCCCGGCCCGCCGCGACCCAAGGGCGCCCGACGCGGACTACCCCCGAAGCTGACGACCCCGCCCAACTCGAGGTCATCGAGGCGATGGTCGGCGCGCTCACGACCGACGACGTCGCCGATATCGCCGCGTTCTGGACGACACGCCAGGGCCTGCCTCCCGAACTCGACCGCCCCATGCTGGCGCGCTGCCGCGAAGCGCTGGGACGCGATCTGACGGGTGACGAGAAGCGTCATGCGCGACGGACCTTCATGGAACGGGTGAAAGCGCTCCCCGCCTACGCCGCCGGACGCAGTTGATCGGGGATCAAGATGCGGTCGTTGCCGCGAGATTCTCCATTGGGAATATTGCTCCTGTCCCCTCGTCACCTCGCGCGCCGTCTCGTGCCCTGCTATCGATGCGGACCAAGGGGAGAGACCCAACCTTGCCGCCGAGCTGGAACGACATCCGGGCCAGAGCCGCCGCCTTCGCCAGGGAGTGGGCGGACGCCCGCTATGAGCGCGGCGAGAGCCAGAGTTTCTACAACGACTTCTTCGAGGTGTTCGGCCTCAAGCGCCGGCGGGTGGCCAGCTTCGAGGAGCCGGTCAGGAAGCTGGGCGACCGGCGCGGTTTTATCGACCTGTTCTGGAAGGGCACGCTGCTGGTCGAACAGAAGAGCGCCGGACGCTCCCTGGAGGCCGCGCGCGCCCAGGCCCTGGACTATTTTCCCGGCCTCAAGGACTACGAACTGCCGCGCTATGTGCTGGCCTGCGACTTCCAGACCTTCGACCTGTTGGACATCGAAACCGGCGAGGCGGCGCGCTTCGCCCTGGCCGACCTGCCGGCCAACGTGGAGCGGTTCGGCTTCATCGTCGGGGTGGAAAAGCGGGTCTTCCGCGACCAGGATCCGGTCAACATCCTGGCCGCCGAGGCGATGGGCAAGCTGCACGACGCCCTCAAGGACAGCGGCTACGCCGGCCATGCGCTGGAGCGGCTCTTGGTGCGGCTGCTGTTCTGCCTGTTCGCCGACGACACCGGCATCTTCGAGCGCGGGGCGATGGAGGACTGGCTGCAACGCCGCACCGGCGAGGACGGCGCGGATCTCGGGCCGGCGCTGAGCCAGTTCTTCCAGGTGCTCAATACACCGACGGAAAAGCGCCAGAACAATCTCGACGAAGACCTCGCGGCTTTCCCCTACATCAACGGCGACCTGTTCGCCGAGGCCCTGCCGATAGCCTCCTTCGACCGGGCCATGCGGGCGCGCTTGCTGGAGGTATGCGGCTTCCATTGGGAGACGATCAGCCCGGCCATTTTCGGGGCCCTGTTCCAGTCGGTGATGAAGCCCGCCGAGCGGCGGGCCAAGGGCGCCCACTACACCACCGAGCGCAATATACTGAAGGTCATCGAGCCCCTGTTCCTGGACGATCTGCGCGCCGAGTTGGCGAGATTGAAGGGGCGGCGCGACACCGGGCGGGCCGGCGCCCTGCGCGCCTTTCACGACAGGCTGGCGGGCCTGACCTTCTTCGATCCGGCCTGCGGGTGCGGCAACTTCCTGGTCATCGCCTATCGCGAGCTGCGGGCGCTGGAGATCGAGCTTTTGAAGGCCCTGCACCCGGCCGGCCAGCGCGACCTGGCCGCCGGCTCCCTGTCGCGCCTGGACGTCGACCGGTTCTACGGCGTCGAGATCGACGAGTTCCCGGCCCGCATCGCCGAGACGGCCCTGTGGATGATGGACCACATCATGAACGTGCGCCTGGGGATGGAGTTCGGCCAGGTGTTCGCCCGCATTCCCCTGAAAGCCGCGCCCCACATCGTCAACGCCGACGCCCTGGAGATCGATTGGGCGGACGTGCTGGCGGCAGAGCACTGCGCCTATGTATTCGGCAATCCGCCATTTCTGGGCCAGAGTTTTCAGACGCCGGAGCAGCGGGCGCAGATGGGCCGGATCGTCAATACCGGCGGACGGGGCGGCTCGCTCGACTATGTGACGGCCTGGTTCCTAAAGGCGTCCGTCTACGTCAAGGGCGCGACACGCATCGGCTTCGTGGCCACCAATTCGATCACCCAGGGCGAACAGGTGGCCCAGCTCTGGCCGCTGCTGTTCGAGCGCGGCGGCCTTGAGATCGCCTTCGCGCACCGGACGTTCGCTTGGGGCTCGGACGCCCGAGGCATGGCGCATGTGCATGTGGTCGTCATCGGCCTTGCAAAGCGCGGTGAGGAGCCGGCGATCAAGCGACTGTTCAGCTATGTGAAAGGCGGCGGCGACCCGGTCGAAAGCCTGCACGCTCGCCTCTCGCCCTATCTGATCGACGCCTCCTCGCTCGCCGATCCGCATCTGGTCGTGCGCGAAGCGACGTCGCCCTTGATTGCGCGCGCTCGCCTTCGCATGGGATCGAAACTGGTCGAGGGCGGGCGGCTGATTTTCAACGCCGATCAGCGCGCCGCGTTTCTGGCCCGGGAGCCGACGGCGGCGCCCTATCTTTGCCCCTTGGTGGGTTCGGAAGAATACATCAACGGCGGCGAGCGCTGGATCATCAGCGTCGATGGCGTGGCGCCCGAACTTATCCGCGCCCTTCCTGGCGTGGCGGGGAGACTTGCGGCTGTCCGCGACTATCGAAAGGCCAGCAAGAAGGCCCAGACGCGTGAATTGGCGGATTTCCC
>JBDTIW010000093.1:0-8669 GCA_039936215.1 Caulobacteraceae bacterium
CGCAACGCCGAGCGCAGCATTTTGCGGCGCTGGCCGAAAGCGGCCTGGGCGACGGTCTGGAGGGCGGCGATGAGCGCATCGGGGGGGCGTGCATCAAGTGGCGTCAGGCGAACGACGGCCGAAGCGATCTTGGGTGGCGGGGTGAAGGCGCGGGCCGGAAGGTCCATGACGATCCGCGCTTCGCACAGGGCCTGGGCGAGGACGGCCAGGCGTCCGTAGTCGCGCCCTCCCGGCGCCGCGACGATTCGCTGGGCCACCTCCTTCTGGAACATCAGTGTCATCGAGCGCGGACGAAACGGCCCCGTCAGCCATTTGACCAAAAGGGGCGTGCCGACGTTGTAAGGCAGGTTGGCGACGACGGCGGTCGGTGGGCCCGGCAGCGCGTTCTCGTCGACCGCCAGGGCGTCGGCTTGGACGACGGTCAGGCGCCCGGCCGAGGCCTCGGCGAGGTTGGCCAGGATTGGCGCGAAGCGGGGGTCTTTTTCCACCGCGACGACGTGGGCGCCGGCCTCCAGCAGGGCGCGGGTGAGGCCGCCGGGACCGGGGCCGACCTCGAGCACGCTCTGGCCATCCAGTGGTCCCGCCAGCCTGGCGATCTTGCGGCAGACGTTGAGGTCGAGGAGGAAGTGCTGGCCGAAGCGTTTGTCGGCGGCGACGCCGGCGGCGGCCAGGGCCTCGCGCAGGGGCGACAGATCGCTGAGATTCATGCGCCGGCGCGGCGCTCGGCGATGGCGGCGGCCAGGCGCAGGGCCGCGATCAGGCTGTCGGGGCGGGCCACGCCCTGACCAGCGATGTCGAAGCCGACCCCGTGATCGGGTGAGGTGCGGACGATGGAAAGGCCCAGGGTCACGTTCACGCCACCCCAGAAGTCCAGCATCTTCACCGGAATCAGCGCCTGGTCGTGATAGAGGCACAGGGCCGCGTCGTAGCGGGTCCGGGCATCGGCGTGGAACAGGCTGTCGGCGGGGTGGGGGCCGGTGGCCTCGACGCCGACTTCTTGCAAGGCGCGCACCGCCGGAGCGACGACGGCGATCTCTTCGCCGCCCAGGGTCCCCGCCTCCCCCGCGTGAGGGTTGAGGCCGGCCACCGCCAGGCGCGGTCGCTCGATGCCGAAATCGCGGGCCAGGGCGCGGGCGGTGACCAGGCCGGCGTTGACGATGGCCTCCAGGGTGATGAGGCCGGGCACGCGGGCCAAGGGTTCGTGAATGGTGACCAGCGCGACGCGCAGATCGGCGGCGGCGAGCATCATCACCGGGCCGCGCCCCCTCTCGCCCGGGGGCGCCGGGGCCAGTTCGCCCAGAAATTCGGTGTGTCCTGGAAAGCGAAAGCCGGCCGCGTAAAGCGGGGCTTTGGCGATCGGGGCGGTGACCAGGGCGCGGGCCGCGCCGGAAAGGACAAGGCCGGCGGCGACCTCGATCCAGCGGATGATCAGGCTCGCTGCTTCGGTGTCCGGCCGCCCGGCAAAAACCTCGTTTGGAAGCGGGATATCGAGGACGGGGAGGGCGCTTTCAAATACTTGGGCCGCCTCGTCCGACCCCGCGACCACGCAAATCGCCCTCGCCTCGCCGCTGGCCGCCGTCCTCAGGCATCGGGCGTCGCCAACCACCATGAAGGCGGGACCGGTTCTGGCAAGCGCCCGCCACGCCTTGACGACGATCTCCGGCCCGATGCCGGCCGGATCGCCCAGGCTGAGCGCGAGCGGGGCGCCGCTCACCGCGTCTCGATGGTCGCCGAGTTTCTCAGGTCGCGCAGTTGCCGCTTGGCGATCATGGCCAGTTCCTGGCCGTACAGACGATTGGCGATATCGTCGTGCTTGAGTTGGTCGGCGCCGCCCTGGCGCTTGCCGCACACGGCGATCAGGTGCAGCCCCGCGTCGGTGCGAATGGGCTCGGAGACTTGGCCGACCTGCAGGCTTTCCGCCGCTTGGCGGAAGGCGGGGGCCAGGTCTTTGGTTTCCGCTTCGCCCAGATCGCCGGACACCGCGCCCGGGACCTTGGCGCTTTCGGCGGCCAGATTGTCGCAGCCATTCAGCTTGGGGCGAAGGGCGCCCAGCTTGGCGTTGGCGGCGGCGATCTCTTCGGTGCTGGCGGCCTTGGGCAGGGCGATGGCCACCTGCTTGAGATTGATCAGGGTGGTCGCGCCGCCGGCCCGGCGGTCGCGCAGATAGATGATGTAGACGCCGTCCTTGACCGGAATGGCGGCGGAAAGCTGCCCTGGGCGCAGGGAAGCAAGGGTGCGATCCACTTCCGGCGGCATCTCGCCGGTGGAAATCCAACCCACGTCGCCGCCGTTGGCCGCCGAGGGCGAGTTGGAGAATTGCCGCGCCACGGCCGCGAACGGCGCGCCTTTCTGAAGTTGGCCGATCAATTGGGCGGCGCCCTGCTCGGCCGCCGCCTCGCCGCCGGCGCGGGTCGCGTCTATGAACACTTCGCTGATCTGGTATTGCGGCTTGCCGGCCTCGGCCTCGGCGCGCTTCTGGTAGGCCCTGATCTGGTCCTCGCCGATGGTCAGCCGCTGGCCGTAGCGCCCGCGAATCCAGCCGCGCCAGCTGATCTCGGCGCGTAGCTGGTCGCGGAAGGTCTGGGCGCCGACGCCTTCCTTGGCGAGTTGGGCCAGCAATTGGTCGGCGCTGGTGTTGTTGGTGCGGGCGATGTCGGCCAGTTCGTCGTTCACCTCGGAGTCGGAGGCGATCAGGTCGAATTTCTGGGTCTTGGCCTCGCGGGCCAGTTCCTGCATCTCCAGGCGTTCATCGACCAGGGAGCGCACGGCTTCGCGCTGGATGTCGGGCAGATTCTGCTCGGTGGGCTGGATTCCCGAGGTGACGATCAAAAGGCGCATCCTCTGGACGATGTCATAGCTCGAGACGATTTCGTCGTTCACCGTAACCACCACGGCCTCTGAAAGGCCGGGAGGCGGCGCGGCCGGGGCCGCGGGCGTGGGGGCGGCCACCGGCGCGGACGCCGGGGTCGCCGAGGTTTGAGCCAGAGCCGGGACGCCCGCCAGAAGCGCCGCCGCGACGCCGCCCACGCGCCCCGCGACGACAAAATTACCAAGCCAACCCATCGTGTTTCTGTTGATCCTCATCCATGCGACGCCACGGGCCCCGGCGGGCGATCGTTTAGCGGCTGTAGCCTGAATTGCCCAATGTGGCGAGGGTTAGGCGCAGGACCACCGAGGTGGAGGGACCGAAGGTGGCGCCGGCGAAGGTCTCATCGTGGCGATACAGCACTTCGAGCCGTACGCAGTCGTCGCGATAGACGACGCCGAGGTCGCGCCGCCGCCAAGCTCCCTGATCGACGATGGCGTAGGCGGTCATGCCCCAATGTTTGGTGACATAGGCTTCGCCGTGGATATCGAGGCTCTTCACCTTCACGCCGGTGGGTGACTGCGCCTCCTGCAGGTAGCTGATATAGCCGCTCGCCCGCTCGGTGGCGAAGTTGGCGCCGGCTTCCAGGCGGTTGACGGCGAAGGTGTTCGAATCCAGCCGCAGCCTCGAAAACAGGTTGATGCCGCGGATCGGGGTGGCCTCGAAGGCGACCACATAGTCGGAAAGCGCGGTCTGCAGACCGGTCCGCTCGGGGACGGCCGGATCGTCCTCCGCCCCGAATCGGCGGCCGATCAGGAATGAGCCGCCGCGTCCTTCGGGCAGAATCAGGGTGGCGCGGCCGCCCACGGTGGCGCTCTGGCCGCCTTCGTAGAGGTCGTAGCCTGGCGAGCGGTTCACATCGAAGAGATTGGTCTCGTCGAATTCCCACACCTGGCTGTCCTCGTTGGGAAGGCGTGGATCGAGGCGGGTATTGGGGGCGATGGCGATCTGAGCCAGCGGCTCAAGCACCCAGGTCATGGAGCCGGACTGCTTGATCAGGGGATAGCTGAGGTTGGCCCCGATGTAGCCGAAAGCCCGCGTCACGGTCGCGTTGGATGGACCCGGCGCGGCATCGAGGACGTTGTAGACGTCGGCGCGGGCCTGGGCGAAGGGCTGGATGCGCAGGCCGCTGGCGAAGGTGAGGGTGCGCTGCCAATCGAGTCCAAGGGTGGCGCGCCGGCTGTCGATGCCGGCGATCGGCGGTCCGCCCGACACGTTGGTGATATCCGGCGCCTGGGCGCGAGTCAGTACGACGGCGCTGCCGTCGATGCGCAGGCGCCCGCCCAGAATGTCTCCCGCCGGCTCGTAACGTCCCTCGATCAACGGGGCGACGGTGGGAAATGTGCTCTGATCGTCGAGGGGACGAAGGCCCTGGACGCTGATGGCCGCCACCGAGAGATAGGAAAGCTGGTCCTGGCGAACGGCATAGATCTGCGAAATCAGCCGCCGGTCGTCGGCGGCGTAGAGGCCATGGTCGGTGAGGGTCGGGTTGGTGAAGACGTTGGGAACGGAGTATTTGTCGAAGATCAGCTTGTCCGACGCTCGCTCGGCGGTGAATCCCCACAGCCAGTTCTGGTCGAGGTTGAAGACGCCGCTACCCAGAATGTAGCTTCGCGAGGTGAGCGCGCCGAATTTATCGCCGCCGGAGGTGAAGTCTCGGTCGTAGGTGTAGCCGGCGCGGATGTCCAAGAGGCCGGAGTAGAAACGTTTCCGATAATCTATGTTCAGAAACGGATTTACCGTGGTGTTGATCTGCGGCGTCACGGTGATGTCCTGAGACGGTGAAATCACCTGATAATAGGGTTGCTGATAGCTGACCCCGCGTTCTCCCGATATGGTGATGAGCGGCAATAGAAAGCCCGATTTGCGCGCCGCCGTCGGATCCGCCGTCCAGAAGGCCGGCAGGTAGAGGATACCGACGCCCTTCACTTGGATGACGGCGTCCTGGAAATAGACCGTCTGACGCTTGTGGTCCTCGATGACCTTGCGCGCCTTGATCGACCACGTCGGCGCGCCTTGGGCGCCGTCGGCGCACACCGCGCAGGGGGTGTAGATCACCCGGTCCAGTTCGGTGACCTGATCGCTCTGACGCGTGGCGCTGGCGGCGGCGATCTTCACCTGGTTTTGCAGGCGGGTGGAAAAGCCCAGGGCGACGCCTTCGCTCATATCCTTGTCCAAGGTGATGGCGGCGGCGAACTGCGAGGTTCCGTCGGGATTGAGGATGATCACATGGCCGCGCGCGGTGACGATCCCCGTCGGGCTGTCGTAGGCGACCGAATCGGCGCGCAACACCCGGCCCTTGTAGCGCGCCTCCACCGATCCCTCGGCGGTGAAGCGGTGATTGGCGTCGTCCTGAACGAGCCGATCGGCCTCCAGATAGAAACCGCCGCCGGCCAGGCCGTCATCGGCCGGCGCGGCGGCCGGCGGCGTTGGCGGCGTGGCGATCGCGCCGGGTCCCATGGCCTGGGCGGCGGCGGACGCGGCGAGCATCGCCGCGCCGGCCGCCAGACCGGCTCTGGTCAGGATCGCCGTCCAGCGGCTGACTGTCACCACGCAAGGACCTCTTTGCCGTTCACATCGCCCCCGCGCTCTCGTCTCACCCGTCCTCGGTATAGCAAAGCAGCGTGACCCCGGACAAAATCGCCAGGAGCGGCGGCGCCCAGGCGGCCACGAACGGCGGGATGACTTCGCTCGATCCGAGCGCGCCGCAGAACTCGCCCAGGAAGAAGACCACAAATCCCAATCCAACACCCGTTCCCGCCAGGACGGCCAAATCTCCAAGACGCATCAGGCGCAGGGAAAAGGCGGCCGCCAGGATCGCCATAGCCGAGAACAGCAGGGGCGTCGCCAACAGCTGTTCCAGGCGCAATCGATAGCCCGCCGCCGAATAGCCGGCCAGTTCCGCCGACCGGATGGTGGCGGGCAGGCTCCAGAAATCCACCGCGCCGGGGGAAGCGAACCGCTCCATGGCGGTGCGCCGATCGAGGCCGGAGGGAATGGAGAGTTGTTCCGAGCGGACCGACCCGGCGCCCGGCAGCGCCTCTCGCACGTCGGTGAGGCGCCAGAAACCCGGCATCAGGCGCGCCTCGGTCGCCTCAACGCGGCGGGAAAAATCGAGTCCGCCGCCCGGTCCGACGTTCTGGATGAACAGCGAGACACCCTTGAGCCGCACGGTCTCGTCGGCGATGTCGTGCGCCCGGGCATGGATGACGATCTGGTTGCGGTCGTCGCCCTGGCGCAGCCAGATTTCTACTAGCGTATTTTGCCCCCGGCCCTCGGTCAGGGCGGAGCGCTGATCCTCGAAGCGGCCGTTGAGGGCCGCGGCGGCCGGATTCAGGACGGTGACGGTCACAAGGCCGATCGCGAACGATGCGACCGCGGCCGGAAGGATGAAGCGCCAGGCGGACAGGCCGGCGGCGCGCATGGCCACCAGTTCGCTACGCCGGTTGAGGGCCACGAACGCGCCCATGGTCCCGAACAGGAAGGCGAAGGGTAGGAGCAGCAGCATGACCGACGGCGATTTGAGGAGCGTCAGACCCAACAGTTGGACGAAGGTCAGATCCACCCGGCCCCCCAGGGTGCGCGACAGCTCCACGAAGTCGATCAGCATGATGACCGAGCCGATGGCCGCCAGGGCCGCGCCGACGCCTATCAGGGTGCGGGTCAGGACGTAGAGCTGCATGCGTCTCGCCGAGGGGTTCACGCCGGGCGCGCCACGGGCGAAAGAGTCGCGGATCGGGGCCGTGCGCCGGTCGGCTTGGTCCGCCCGCCAAACAGCACCCAAGCCGCGACGGCGGCCGCGCCAAGGGGAATGGCATATTGCAGGACATTGAGGGCCGGCGCGGCGCCCGCCGCAGCCTGCGCCGCGAAGCCCAGGGTGCGCGCCACCACGGCGCCGGCGGCCACGGCGGCCATGCGCGCGCCATAGCCCAGCCGGCTGAAGGCCCCCCCGATCACCGCCGCCAGGGCCATGAACATGAAGGCGATGTTGTAGAGCGGCGCGGCCAGGCGCGAATGACCTTCGGCCAGCATCTTGGCGCGGTTGGCGCGCTCCCAGGTTTGGCGGATGTCGGGGAAGAAGAGTTCGTGTGGGTAGCGGTCGGAGAGCTTGTAGCGGATCTGCCGCCCCAGGCCGATCAGGGGGCGCAGATCGAACACGTACTCGTCGAACGACAGATAGTTGAGCACCCCGGCGCTGGTGAATTCCTGATTCGCCCCCTGGCGCATGACCAGCACCGGCGTTCCGGCCCGCCGCTCCAGGCGTCCCTCGCGCGCCGTTATGGTGGTGTCGTGGCCCTTTCCGTCGTCGCGATCGATGAACAGGTTGTGGATGGCTCCGTCGTCGTCGATCGATTGGGCGTAGACGGTCAGCCCCTGCGCCGGGTGGGTGAAGTGGCCGGGCTTGACCATGCTCGCCACCAGATCCGCCCGCACCGCCTCCAGGGTCTGGCGAAGGGCGCGGTAGCAGAGGGGCTGGATCCACAGGGTAAGGACCAGCGAGGCCAAAGTCAGCCACGCGACCAGTTCGACGGCCGGCGCGATCACGTTCCACCGGCTCATGCCGCCGGAAAAACAGATGACGATCTCCTGTTCGGTGTGCAGGCGGTTCATCGCCACCAGGGCGGCCACCAGCACCGCGACCGGCAGGATCATCACGATCAATTGCGGCATGGCCAAGAGGGCGATCTTGGCGAACACCCACGGGCTCTGCCGCTGGTCCACCAATATATCGAGGCCCGAGAGAAGCTGACTGAGCATCGCGACCGCCGACAGCGCCGCCGTCGCCAGGACCGTGGGGCCCAGCAGCTGGCGAAACAGATAGCGGTCGATCAGGCGCATGAAGTGCGGGTCGAGGCCTTCAAGGGACTCAAGGCGAGGGCGCGGCGCGGGCCGCGCCTTTGTAGACACGGCCCATGACCGGAAACAACCGGCGCCGCGCTCACGGCGCGGCGGGCGGGGCTGAATCGACCGTGGGCCCGAACACCGTGGCGAACGCCGCCCTGAGCGCCGCGTCCGTGTCATCGAGGCTCGCGGCAAGGCCCAGATCCCTCAAGCTGGTCACCCCGTGTTCGCGCAGGCCGCAGGGAACGATGCCCGCGAAATGGGAAAGATCGGGCGCCACGTTGACGCTGACGCCGTGGAAACTCACCCATCGTCGCAGCTTGACGCCGATGGCGGCGATCTTGTCTTCGCGCGGCGCTCCATCCGCGCCGGCGCGCTCCACCCACACTCCCACCCGCCCGCACCGCGCCTCACCCGCCACACCGAACGCCGCCAGGGCCTCGACGATCCACGCCTCCAGGGAGGCCACGAAGGCCCGCGCGTCGCGTCCGCGCGCTCGCAGATCGAGCATGACATAAGCCACTCGCTGGCCCGGGCCATGGTAGGTGAACTGACCACCCCGCCCACTCTGGAACACCGGCAGGGCGTCTGGCGACAGCAGGTCCGCAGCCTTGGCCGAAACACCGGCGGTATAGAGGGCCGGGTGCTCCAGCAGCCAGACCAGTTCGCCCGCGGCGCCATCGGCGATCGCCGCCGCGCGCGCTTCCATGGCCGCCACCGCCTCGGGGTAGGGGACGGGGCCGGTCGAGCGAGCCCATTCGACGGGCGCGGCGTCCGGGCGCATGAAGGTCTGGTCCATCGACGCCAATGTGGGGCGCCGCCCTTCACAAGTCGAAGGCCATTTGCTACGCCCCGCCGCGTGAAGCCTCTCGTCGCGGTCGTGGCGGAATTGGTAGACGCGCAGCGTTGAGGTCGCTGTGGGGTAACTCCCGTGGAAGTTCGAGTCTTCTCGACCGCACCA
>JBDTIW010000094.1:0-8438 GCA_039936215.1 Caulobacteraceae bacterium
GCCTGGATGCCGCTGACCCTGGGGGCCGCCTTCGTGGTCATCATGTGGACGTGGACGCGGGGGGCCCAGATTCTCACCGAAAAGACCCGCCGCGCCAGCATTCCGCTGGCCGACCTGATCGACATGCTGAAAGCCCGCCCCCCGAACCGGGCGCCCGCGACGGCTATTTTCCTGACCTCCGATCCGGACATGGCGCCCCTGGCCCTGATGCATAATCTCAAGCACAATATGGTGCTGCACCGGGACAACATCATCCTGACGGTGCGGACCTCCGACACGCCGAGAATCGCCGACGCCGACCGCGTCCAGATCGAGACGGTCAACGCCGATTTCAAGAAGGTCCGGGTCAACTACGGATTCATGGAGAGCCCGAACATCCCGCGCGCCCTCAGGCTTTGCCGGCAGCGCGGCCTGAAGTTCGACATCATGTCCACCAGCTTCTTCCTGGGGCGCCGTTCGCTCGTGTCGGCCGGCCGCGCCAGCCCCATGCCGCCGTGGCAGGACAAGCTGTTCATCTATCTGATCAAAAACGCCGCCAATCCCACCGACTTCTTCCACATTCCCCCGGGGCGGGTGGTCGAACTGGGCGCCCAGGTGAGCGTGTAGGAGCGGGCCCGGTCCGGACTCTCGTCAGGCCAAGACCGATCGCGGCGCGGCGAACATCGTCGGCTCGTGGGACCGGGCGAGAATGGCCAAGCGAAGGCTCTCGCCCGTTTCGGCGCCCATGGCGGCCATGGCGGCGATGAACAGATGGCGCGCGGGCGACACGGGGGGCGACGGACCGGCCGCCGGCGCCGGCGGCGTGACCTGAGTCTGTTCGACGCCGTTTCTCTGGCCGCCCTTGGTGGGATCGGTGACGATGACGCCGCCGTGCCCGTCGCTGCTGGTGACAAAATTGGCGGTCGTATAGTTGCCGACCAAGGTAATCCTGGCCGTGTGGGTCCCGTCGCTGACCTTCAGGACCCCGCCGGTCTTCGACCCGTTGTCGGTATAGGTCGCCTCGCCCGAATTGATGAAGCCGATATCGAGCAGATCGAGGGCGGTTCCTCCGCCGTGCGAAAGACCGGTGATCGACTTCTTGTAGGCCTGCGACTGGGCCAGCTCCAACACCCCGGTCGAGCCGGCGAAGGTGACATTCTGACTGAAGGCCTGAGTAAAGTTCAGCGTGCCGCCGTTGATCACCGCCAGGCTGGCCGTCCCCTGGCTGCTCACCGCCCCGTTGACCGTCAGGACCCCGCCGTTGGCCTCCAGGGTGCCGGAGTTCAGGATCGCGCTCTGGATGATCACCCCGCCCGAACCGGTCGCCTCGATCAGGCCGCCGTTGGTGATGGTGTTGGCGCCGGTGTCGATGATCAGGGTCTTGGAGGCGTTGCCGTTGATGACGCCCGCCCCCTTGTTGACGAGGGTCAGCCGGCCGGCGCCGATGGCCCCGGCCCCGGAGATGGTGTTGTCCGTGTTGGTCAAGATGGCGCCCACCACCGCGCCCTGGATGCGGTTCGAGGAAAGGCTGGTAAGGATGAACTTGCCGCCGCCGTTCAGGGTGGCTCCGGCGGCGGCCACGATGAGATTGGGCGTGGTCAGGGTCAAGAAGGCGCCATTGACGATCACCCCCGAGGCCGTGACGGTCGCGGCGTTGACGGTCGTCTGGGCGGCGGTCAGTATGGTTCCGTCGCCCAAGATCACGCTGGAACCGCCCATGGCCAGGGTTCCCGCGCCGGTGATGGTGCCGCCGAGGGTGGACGGGCCGCTCAGCGTCAGGGTGTCCCCGGCCCCTATGCTCAATGAGGCCCCGGCGGTCAGGCTGAAGGCGCCGCCATACGCGAGGTTGGCGCCCAGGGTGAGGTTGGTTCCCTTGTTGGCCGTCGACCAGTTCGACACGGTCAGGCTGGCGCCCTGGTTGAAGGTGGCCGCCCCGGCGGCGAAGGTGATCGTTCCCGGGCCGGCCAGGGTTCCGGTGAAGCTGCTGGCGCGACCGGTGAGAGTCAGGACTTCGCCCGACGCCACCGAAAGGGTCCCGCCAGTCTGGGTCCAGATTCCGACATAGGCCAGATCGGTGTTGACTGTCACCAAGGTCGAGGCGCCCGACTGGGCGACCGGATCCGCCGACAGATTCGCGCCGTCGCCCAGGGTCACCGTCCCGCCGCTCACCGCCAGGGCGCCGCCGGCGATCGTTCCAAATAGGGTCTCCGTTCCCGTGAGAGTCAGAGTCTGGGCCCGCTGGATATTGATCATCGCCCCGGCCGCGAGATTGAGAACGCCGCCGACGGTGAGGGTCCCGTTGTCGGTCAGGCTCTGGCCCGAGGCCAGGGCGTCGGTTCCGGCCAGGGTCCAGGTCGAGCCCGATCCGATCACATAGGCGCCAAAGCCGGCGAAGGTCGCCGCCTCGCCGCCGCTGAGCTTGCCGACGGAACCCAGCGCGGTGATCACGCCGTTTCCGCTATCAAGATTGAGCGTGCCGCCGCCGCCGGCGATCTGGCCGATGAATTGCGAGCCCGCCTCGACGTTGAGCTGATCGAGGGCCGAGCCGAACATCACCGAATAGGTCGAGCCTTGGACGGTCCCGAAATTAGTGAGCATGGCCGCGCCAGAGACGCCGGCGTAAACGCCGATCGAACCTACGATCGTGGCGCTCGCCACGCTCGAGGCCCCGTTGATCACCGCGCCACCGGCCGAAAGGCTGATCCCCAACCCCTGCGCGCCGGCGCCGCCGGTCACCGCGCCCGCGCCGCCCTGGCCGCCCTGGCCACCGGCGATCGTCGCCAGATTGGTGAAGGACCCGCCGCCGGTGACGCTTACCCCCGCGCCGCCAGTTCCACCGGCCCCGCCTTGGCCAAGGCCGCCCGCCGCGCCGCCCACGCCGCCCGCGCCGCCGGCGATCGCCGTCGCCTTGTTGACGAACACCCCGGCCCCGGCCACCACGAGCCCCGTCGCGCCCACGCCCCCGGTCCCGCCGGCGACACCGCCGTAGCCGCCGGCGCCGCCGACCCCGCCGGTGACGACTCCGGTCCCGTAGACGGTCAGGGCGCCGCCGGCGACCGACAGATCGATCCCCAGGCCGCCGGTCCCGCCGGTCCCGCCCAGGTTGCGGCCGGCGCCGCCGCCGCCGCCCTGGCCACCGGTGATCGCGCCGCTGTTGCCTGGACTGGCGCCCGCCGCCGCGTCCAGCCCGTCGCCGCCGATCCCGCCGGTCCCGCCGGTGTTGCCCTTGCCGCCGAGGCCCCCCTGCCCGCCGACGATGACGGCGGTATTGCCATCGCTTCCGGCCAGCAGGTCGACGCTCAGGCCTCCCGCGCCGCCGGCGCCGCCCAGGAAGTGGCCCCTGGCGCCGGCGCCGCCGGCGCCGCCGGTGATCGCGCCCGCGTTGGCCAGATAACCGGTCCCCGACACATAGATCGCGGCGATCGCGCCGCCGACGCCCGCGCCCGGCCCGCCCAGGATCACGCCCCTATTGGTCACGCTGCCGCGCACGGTGAGCGCGCCGTTGTCGGTCAAGGTCGTGCCTACCGTCAGCGTTCCGCTTCCGGTCAAGGTCCACGCCGCGCCCGCGTCGACGACATAGGCGCCAAAGCCGCTGAAGGTCCCGGTGGCGGCGCCCGACAGGACGCCGGCCCCGCCCAGTCCGTTGATCGCCCCCGCGCCGCCGGCGAGTTCCAGCGTCCCGCCGCCACCGACGATCTGGCCGATGAAGGCGGCCCCCGCTTCGGCCACCAGACGGTCATTTGCCGCGTTCAGCAGCACCGAGTCCACGGCGCCCTGGATCGTCCCATAGTTGACGATGGTGGCGGCCAGCGCCCCCCTGGCGTAGACGCCGAAGCCGCCTTGGACCAGGGCGCCGGCGTGGCCGCCGTCCCCGTTGGTAAATACGCCGCCGCCGGAAAGGGCGACGCCGGCGCCTTGGACGCCAGGGCCGGTCGATCCGCTCCTGCCGCCCAGGCCGCCGGCGATCGTACCGTCGTTGAGCAGACTGCCGGGCCCGGTGAAGGCGACGCCGGCCCCGCCGGTCCCCGCCAGGCCGCCAAGGGTCGTCCCGGTTCCGCCCCGTCCGCCCTGGGCGCCGGCGATGAGGCCGGTGTTGGTGAAGGTCGCGCCGCCGGCGAGAACGACCCCGGCCCCGCCGTAGCCGCCGTTGCCGCCGAAGCCGCCGACGGTCTGGCCATATTTGTTGACCGTGCCGCCGCTGGCTCCGCCGTCGCCCCCCCCTCCGCCCAGGACGGCGCCGCTGTTGGTCAGGGCGCCGCCGAAGATAGTGACCCCCGCCCCGCCCACGCCGCCGACCCCCGCGCTGTAGGCGCCATAGGCGCCGTTCCCGGCGTGCCCGCCGGCGACGGTTCCGGTGTTGGTCAGGGACCCGGCCGACATCACGATCCCGCCGCCGCCGGCGCCGCCCGCCCCGCTGAGATAGTAGGCCGGACCGCCAAAGCCCGACCCGCCCTGGCCGCCGGTTATGACGCCCTGGTTGGCGACATTGCCGCCGGTGGTCAGCACCACGCCCGCGCCGCCCGCTCCGCCGCCGTAGCCGTACGCGCGCCCGACGCCGAAACCCTTGTAGCCGCCGCCGCCGCCGCCTTGGCCGCCGGCGATCGAGCCGGTGTTGGCGAGTTGGCCGCCGGCGGCCAGATAGAGGGCGGTGGTCCCCGCCCCGCCATAGTAGTTGCCGACGCCGCCGCCCACCCCGCTGGCCCCTTGGCCGCCGATCACCAGTCCGGCGTTGGCGAGGCTGCCGCCGAGGGTGAGGGCGCCGATGTCGGTCAGGGTTTGGCCGGACGCGAGACTGTCGGTGCCGGTCAGAGTCCAGACGCCTCCAGCGTCGATGACATAGGCCCCAAAGTCCGTGAAGGCGCCCGTGTCGCTCCCCGAGAGCGCGCCGATCGCCCCCAGGCCGGCGATCGAGCTCGCGCCGCCGGCCAGTTCCAGGGTGCTGCCCGCGCCATCGCCCACGGCGCTTCCCACCAGGGCGCCGCCAGCCTGGAGGATCAGCCGCCCAACGCTCGAGACAAAGTCGACCGAGATCGAGCCGACGCCGCCGTCGCTGATCGTGCCGCCCACGCTCACCGTGCCACCGGTCACGTTCAGGCCGCCGGCGATGGTGTCGGCGCCGTCGAACACCCACGACGCGCCGGTCGCGAAACTCACCGAGCCGAACCCGCTCATGCCGTCGATCACGCCCGCCGACGCCCCCGCCATCAGCCGAAGCGCGCCGCCGCCGCCGGCCAGGGCGCCGATGAATGACGATCCCGCCTGCGCAACCAGCACGTCGGCCGCCGAGGCGAAGCTGACCGCCGTCCCGCCCAAGCCGTCGATGAGGCCGAAATTCACCACCGTGGCCGCCGCGGCGCCGATGATCGAAACACCCGTGCCGCCGGCGATCAGAGCGGCCAGATGGCCGGCGTCGCCGTTGTTGATGCTTCCGCCCCCGGCAAGAACTGCCCCCGCGCCCTGCGACCCGGCCGGCGCGCCCTTGGCGCCGACGCCGCCGACCCCGCCGGTGATCGTGCCCAGATTGGTCAGAGCGCCGCCGACGAGGAACGCGACCCCGGCGCCCCCCGCCCCGCCGGCCCCGCCGCCCGTCCCCGCCGTTCCGGTTCCGCCCTGTCCGCCGGTAATCGCGTAGGTGTTGGTGACCATTCCGCCGGCGCCGATGACCAAGCCCGCTCCGCCCACGCCGCCCGCTCCGCCGCCGTACCCCGTCGCGCCGGCGCCGCCCAGGCCGCCTTGCCCGCCGGTGATCAGATAGCTGTTGGTGAGGGCGCCGCCATTGGTCAGGGTCACACCCGCCCCGCCCGTCCCGCCCGCGCCGCCGCCGTAGGCGGTTCCGGTCCCGCCGACCCCGCCCTGGCCGCCGTCGATCACGCCCGTGGTGGCGACCGAGCCGCCGGCATAGAGCGCGACCCCCGCGCCGCCGACCCCGCCGGCCGAATTGGCCCCGGCGACACCGACCGCCCCGGCCCCGCCCTGGCCACCGCCGATCGCCCCGTGATTGGTCAGGGAGCCGACCGCCGAAAAGACGACGCCCACGCCCCCGGCATAGCCGTCGTGGCCGCCGCTCGCGCCGCCCCGCCGCCCCTGGCCGCCGGTCATCAGAGCCCCGGCCCCGTTTATCACCGTCCCGCCGCCGGCCAGGTAGACGCCATTGGCGCCGATCGATCCGCCGGCTTCAATCCGGCCGTAGCTCGTGATGGCGACCGGGTTGGCGGCCACTAGGCCGCCGCCGCCGATGAACCCGGTCGCGGTAAGATTGAGAATCGTGACGTTCTGCGAAAGCGTATAGCCCGCGCTGTAGGTGCCGGTGAGAGTTTTGGTGCTCATTGTATTGCCTCGGATCCTGAACGTAACGCGCGAACCACGCATTTCGCCCCATTCTCCGCAGCCATCGGAAAATCCCGAAATAGCAAAATCAATGTCCGCCCGCTCCTATTTTGCGGTCAATTCCTGTAGGACAAGCTCATATAAATAATTCAACCGTTGAAATCTAGTGAAGGCGCGCTGACGCAAGCGATGACGACCCGCGCAAGATATTGCCGCTATGCTTTCCATTGGTGACTATCGGCAGTTCGGTGAACCCGCCGCGCCGCCCCTTTCGCGTACGTCGGCCCATTTCTGATCGTTAGACAGGAAAAAAATTTCTTCCAATGGAACTGTCTGGTCCGATTTTGGAGCTTGGCGTCACCGCGAGACGAGACATTGTCTCCACGGCCACATCTGGTCGGCTGGCAGGCGTCATTCGCGCCTTTGGCGTCCGACTGATCTTGGATGCTTAGGCTATATTCGACGACCGGTCAGCGCGGCATATCGCGCCGACCTTTCCCGCCGAGGCGACTATTCCGCGACAAATCGGCGCAGTCATGGCGCCAGGGTGCTTTCGGCGGTCTGGCGCGTTTTAACGAGAGCGCCCTGGCGTTTTGCGATTTACCTTGGGTTAGTCAGAACCCCACGCCGCGCACATCGCCTTGGAATCGTTGATCGGCGTCCTCTGGCGTCCATCCGGCGGACGAAGCTGGAAGACGCTCCACGGCATTCTGCTCCAGCGGCGACGCACACCCGAGCGATCGGTTGCCCGCTACGGCGCCGGCCGGCGGACTTGTGACACGCCGTTCGGAGCGCAAAGAACCGAATGTCGCTCGCGGACGTTTCGGCGGGGCGGAATGAAAGAGGGTGGGCTGAAGAATATTCGTGTTGATCCATGCGGTCGCGGGGCGCTTGGCAAAGGAGAAGGCAATGACGACCGTTGGTCATGACCGCCGAGGGACATCCATCGTTATTTCGACGCTATCCGCCTTGCTTGCCTGCCTCGCGATCGTCGCCGCGCCCTCGTCGGCCGCCTCTCAAAATGGCCCGTTGGTCCCCCCGTCCGTACCGGCCACCGGAGCCTACCTGGGAGCATGGGTTAATCCGCTCGGCTTGCCCAGTATGGGGGGGGCCAATGAAATTGCCCAGTTGCCGAGATTCAACAGCTACGTCGGCGAGCCGGCCGCGATCCTGCACGTCTTCATCCAGTTTACCGATCCCTTTCCGGCCACGGTGCTGGATCAGGTCGAACAAAATGGATCCATACCGATGTTGGATTGGGGATGCGCCAGTGTCGATGACATCGCCGCCGGCGTGGATGACGGTGCAATTTCGGCCATGGCGCAGTCGTTGAAGGCGTTCGGGATGCCGATCTTCCTGCGCTGGTATTGGGAAATGAATTATAACAATCCAAATCAGACGACTTGTGCCGGATACGGTCGGGGCGCCCAGTTCGTGGCGGCATGGCGGCATATCTGGACCATCTTCCAGCAGACCGGCGCGACCAACGTGGCGTTTGTGTGGTGTCCCGTCTCGCACGGCGACGCCTCACCCTACTACCCGGGCGATCACTATGTCGATTGGGTGGGCGCCGACTACTTCGACCTGGCCCACGAGGGGACGATCGGCTTTCATAACGGCTTTGCGACCTTCTACGCCCAGTGGGCCAGCGACAAACCGATGCTGGTCGGCGCGACCGGGGCCACGCCGGTCGATCAGTTTCAATACATCCTGGGCATGCAGCAATCCGCTCTCACGGAATTTCCCAACATCAAGGCGATCATGTATTTCGACGCGCCCGGCGCCCTTGGCAATTTTTCATTGGCCGGTAACGGCCTGTCCGCCTACAAAACCATGGCCGACACGCCCTATTTTGGGGATCGCTGAGGAGGACGGCACGCATCGGCGCGGCCCACGAGCGCCGATCCGCCTACCGCCCGGTGGGAATGTCCTTGAAGGCCACATTCTTGTCGAGCCGCACATCCTGCGGCAGGCCCAGCACCCGTTCGGCGATGATGTTACGCAAGATCTCGTCGGTGCCGCCGGCGATGCGCAGGCCGGGCGCGTTCATCAGGGCGGTCTGGAAGGCGCCGGCGAGCGGGGCGACGGCGGGGTCGGTAATGATGCCGAACTGATCCTCGAGTTCCATGGCG
>JBDTIW010000095.1:0-3546 GCA_039936215.1 Caulobacteraceae bacterium
GGGCCGGAGGGATCGGGCAAGACCCATCTGGCCCTGGGCTGGGCGGAACGGGCCGGGGCGGCGATCCTGAAACTGAACGACCGGGACACCCACGATTTGCGAGGGCGGCCGGTCCTTCTGGAGAACGCCGACCGCCGGGCGGGCGACGAGACGCTGTTTCACCTTATCAATATGGCGCCCGCCGGAGGGGGATTGCTGCTCACCGGACGGCTCGCGCCCCTGACCTGGACCACCGACCTGCCCGACCTGCGCTCGCGTTTCAACGCTTTGCCGACGGCGCGGATCGAGCCGCCCGACGACGCGCTCCTGGACGGGGTGTTGCGAAAATTCTTCCGTGAACGGAACATACGGCCGCCGGACGACCTTCTCGCCTATCTGGTCCGCCGTATCGAACGATCGATTCCCGCCGCCAAGGATGTGGTATGTCGTATCGATGAGCTGGCGGACGCCGAAAAAAGAGATGTCACCCGCGCCCTGGCGCGCGAGATACTTGAGCAAGAAAATCGGACCCTTGACCTCTTCGAGTGAAGCCGAAGCGGGGCGATCATGACCGGGGCCGCCCTGGCGGTCGCGCCGCCGACCGCCACCTTGCCCGCCCCGCCCATCGCCGCACCGGTGACCCTCCGGTCGCCCGAGCGCTTCTTCAACCGCGAGATTTCCTGGCTGGCCTTCAACCGCCTGGTGCTTGAGGAGGCGGCCAACCCCCGCCATCCCCTGCTCGAGCGCATGCGGTTCCTGTCCATCTCGGCCAACAATCTGGACGAATTCTTCATGGTCCGCGTCGCCGGCCTCAAGGGCCAGGTGCGCGAGGGGGTGCGGGTGTTGAGCCAGGACGGCCTCACCCCGGCCCAGCAACTGCGCAAGATCAATGCCGAGGCCAACCGCCTGATGACCGATCAGCAGCGATTGTGGCGGGAAATTCGCCGCGACCTGGCCGCCGAGGGCCTTCGCCTGCTCGACGCCCGGCAGGTCACCGCCGCCGATCGCGCCGGGGCCGAGGCGATCTTCGCGGCCAGCATCTTTCCGGTTCTGACCCCCCTGGCCATCGATCCGGCCCATCCCTTTCCGTTCATTCCCAATCTGGGCTTCTCCCTGGCCCTGAAACTGCGCCGGCGGTCGGACAACAAGGAACTCTACGCCCTGGTGCCGGTGCCTACCCAGGTCGCGCGCTTCTGGGAGCTGCCGGCCACGCGAAGCCGGCGCCAAAAGACCGAACGGCGGTTCCTCGCCCTTGAAAGCTTCCTTCTGCTCTTCCTCGACAAGCTCTTCCCCGGCTGCAAGGTGGAGGGGAGCGGGCTCTTCCGCCTCATCCGCGACTCCGACATCGAGATCGAGGAGGAGGCGGAGGATCTGGTCCGCGAGTTCGAGGCCAGGCTGAAGCGCCGCCGCCTGGGATCGGTGGTGCGGGTCAAGATCCACGCCTCCATGCCGGACGATCTGCGCGAATTCATCGTCGAGGGCCTGCGCGCCGAGCCGCAGGACGTGGTGCGCATGGACGGCAAGCTGGGCCTAGCCCAACTGGCCCAGCTCATCCCGGCCGACCATCCGGAGCTGAAATTCCCCGCCTTCCAGGCCCGCTTTCCCGAGCGCATCCGCGACCACGGCGGCGACTGCTTCGCGGCCATCCGCGAGAAGGACATCCTGGTCCATCACCCCTTCGAGAGCTTCGACGTGGTGGTGCAGTTCCTGCTGCAGGCGGCGCGCGACCCCAATGTGCTGGCCATCAAGCAGACCCTCTATCGCACATCCAAGGACAGCCCCATTGTCGCCGCCCTGATCGAGGCGGCCGAGAACGGCAAGAACGTCGTCGCCCTGGTGGAGATCAAGGCGCGGTTCGACGAGGAGGCCAATCTGAAATGGGCCCGCGATCTGGAACGGGCCGGGGTGCACGTCGTGTTCGGCTTCGTGGAGTACAAGACCCACGCCAAGCTGTCCCTGGTGATCCGACGCGAGGGCGAGGCGCTGCGCGCCTACTGCCACTACGGCACCGGCAACTATCATCCGGTGACCGCCAAGATCTACACCGACCTTAGCCTGTTCACCACCGACCCGGCCCTGGGGCGCGATTCCGGACGGTTGTTCAACTACATCACCGGCTACGCCCAGCCCGAGCGGCTGGAAAAGCTTTCCTATTCGCCGATCACCATGAAGGCCGACCTGCTGGCCCTGATCGGCGCCGAGGCGGCCAACGCGCGGGCCGGCAAGCCGGCCGCCATCTGGGCCAAGATGAACGCTCTGGTCGACCCGGAGATCATCGACGCCCTCTATGGCGCCAGTTGCGCCGGTGTCACCATCGAGCTGGTCATCCGCGGCATCTGCTGCCTGAGGCCCAGCATCGCGGGCCTCTCCGACAACATCCGGGTGAAAAGCATCGTCGGCCGCTTCCTGGAGCACGCCCGCATCGTCGCCTTCGCCAATGGCAAGGCCATGCCCTCCACCGAGGCGCGGGTGTTCATCAGCTCGGCCGACTGGATGCCGCGCAATCTCGACCGGCGCATCGAAGTGATGACGCCGGTGGAAAACCCCACCGTCCACCAACAGGTGCTGCAGCAGATCA
The DNA here is from genome assembly GCA_039936215.1 of Caulobacteraceae bacterium. GTDB lineage: Bacteria > Pseudomonadota > Alphaproteobacteria > Caulobacterales > Caulobacteraceae > Acaudatibacter. The sequence goes on from JBDTIW010000095.1 coordinate 2,558, forward strand.
TGGTCGCCAACCTCAACGACGAGGCGCAAAGCTGGCGGCTCGACGCCAACGGGGCCTATCACCGCCTGGCCGGCTGGAACCGCAAGGGCGCCTTTTCCGCCCACGACTATTTCATGACCAACCCCTCCTTGTCGGGGCGGGGGCACAAGGTGAAGGACTTGCCGCGCGCGTTCGAGCATGTCGGCGCCCGACGATAGTCCCAAGGGCGATCCCATGGGGGCAGGCGCCGCCGTCATCGACGTCGGCTCCAACTCCGTGCGCCTGATCCTCTACCGGCTGGAAGGCCGCGCCCTGTGGACGGTGTACAACGAAAAGGTCCTGGCGGGCCTGGGCCGGGATCTCGCCGCCACCGGACGCCTGTCGCCTAACGGAATTTCCGTCGCCTTGAACGCCCTGACCCGCTTTCGCGCCCTGCTGGACGCCGCCCGGCCGGCCCGCGTCTTCGCCGCCGCCACCGCCGCCGTGCGCGACGCGGCCGACGGGGCCGCCTTCCGCCGCCGCGTCGAAGCCGAGACCGGGCTCGCCTTGAGGGTGCTGAGCGGCAAAGAAGAGGCGCGCTATTCCGCCCTGGGCGTGCTGGCCGGCGCGCCCGCCTCGCGCGGCGTGGTCGGCGATCTGGGCGGGGCCAGCCTCGAACTGACGCGCCTCACCGACGGTGAGCCGGCCCGCGGCGTCACCCTGCCGCTGGGCCCCTTCGCCCTGGGCGAGGACGCCCGTTTCGACGCCGCCCGCTTCGACGCCGCCCGGGTGCGCGCCGCCGTGGCCCGCAACGTCGATCCCATCGCCGGCTCGTTCAGCGCCGACACCCTCAACGCGGTGGGCGGCGCGTGGCGCAACCTCGCCCTGCTCCACATGCGGATGTCGAACTATCCCCTCGGCATCGTGCATCAATATGAGATCAGCCGCCGCGAGGCGCTGGAGGCGACCCGCTTCGTCGGCCAGCAGTCGCGAAGCTCCCTGGAACGGATCGAAGGCATTTCCCGGCGGCG
>JBDTIW010000096.1:0-7945 GCA_039936215.1 Caulobacteraceae bacterium
GCGGCCTTCGCCATGCTGGCCTGCGCGCGGATCGGGGCGGTGCATTCGGTGATCTTCGGCGGCTTCTCCCCCGACTCCATCGCCGGGCGCATCGCCGACTGCGCCTCGCGCATCGTCATCACCGCCGACGAAGGCCTGCGCGGCGGCAAGGTCGTGCCCCTCAAACAGAACGTCGATGTGGCCCTTACCGCCTGCCCGGACGTCGCCTGTGTGCTGGTGATCGCGCGCACCGGGGCCAAGGTGTTCATGCGTCCCGGTCGCGATCACGCCTACGAAGCCGAGGCGGCCAAGGTCTCCGCCGACTGCCCCCCCGAGCCGATGGACGCCGAGGATCCCCTGTTCATCCTCTACACCTCCGGCTCGACCGGCAAGCCCAAGGGGGTGCTGCACACCACCGGCGGCTATCTGGCCTGGGTGGCGTGGACCCACGAACTCATCTTCGACTATCGGCCGGGCGAGGTCTTCTGGTGCACCGCCGACGTGGGCTGGGTGACCGGCCACAGCTATATCGTCTACGGACCGCTCGCCAACGGGGCGACCACCCTGATCTTCGAGGGCGTCCCCAACTACCCGACCGTCAGCCGATTCTGGGAGGTGATCGACAAGCACCAGGTCGAGATTTTCTACACCGCCCCCACCGCCCTTCGCGCCCTGATGCGCGACGGCGACGAACCGGTCAAACGTACCTCGCGCAAATCGTTGCGCCTGCTTGGCACCGTCGGCGAGCCGATCAATCCGGAGGCCTGGCTGTGGTATCATCGCGTGGTCGGCGAGGAGCGCTGCCCGATCGTCGATACCTGGTGGCAGACCGAGACCGGCGGCGCCCTGATCTCCCCCCTGCCGGGCGCGACGCCCCTCAAGCCCGGCTCAGCGACCAAACCCTTGCCGGGGGTGAAGCTGCAACTGGTCGATGCCGACGGCGCGGTTCTGGAGGGGGCGGCGAGCGGAAACCTCTGCATTACCGACAGTTGGCCTGGCCAGATGCGCACCGTCTACGGCGATCACGACCGCTTCATCGCCACCTATTTCACCACCTATCGCGGCAAGTATTTCACCGGCGACGGCTGCCGCCGCGACGAGGGCGGCTACTACTGGATCACCGGGCGGGTGGACGACGTGATCAACGTCTCGGGCCACCGCCTGGGCACCGCCGAGATCGAGAGCGCCCTGGTTGCCCACCACGCGGTGGCCGAAGCCGCCGTGGTCGGCTATCCGCACGCCATCAAGGGCCAGGGCATCTACGCCTACGTCACCCTCAAGGCCGATCACCCGCCCAGCGACTCCCTGCGCGGCGAACTGATCAAATGGGTCCGCCGCGAAATCGGCCCCTTCGCCGCCCCCGACGCCATCCAGTGGGCCCCGGGCCTTCCCAAGACCCGCTCCGGCAAGATTATGCGGCGCATCCTGCGCAAGGTGGCCGAGGGGGATGTCGCCAACCTGGGCGACACCACCACCCTGGCCGATCCGTCGGTGGTGGAGGATCTGGTGGCGAATAGGGCGGGGGCTCGGGCATAAGGCGCCCATGACCGACCTCTTCTCGCCCCTGACCCTCGCCCGCGGCCCGGCGTGGAGGAACCGCTTCATGCTGGCGCCGCTGACCAATTCGCAGAGCCACGCCGACGGGCGGCTGTCGGACGACGAGTTCCGCTGGCTGACCCTGCGGGCCGAGGGCGGGTTTGGCCTGGTGATGACCTGCGCGGCGCATATGCAGCGCCAGGGACAGGGCTTTCCGGGCCAGCTTGGGGTATTCTCGGACGACCATCTGCCCGGCCTCGCCCGTCTCGCCGAGGCGATCGGGGTGGGGGGCGCGGCCTCCTCGCTACAGCTCCACCACGCCGGCATCCGCTCGCCGGCGGCCCTGATCGGCGGCCAGCCGGTCGGCCCCTCGGACGACGCCGAGACGGGCGCCCGGGCGCTCACCGGCGCCGAGGTGGAAGAGATCGTCGAGGACTTCGCCGCCGCCGCCCTGCGCGCCCAGAGCGCCGGCTTCGACGGGGTGGAGATCCACGGTGCCCACGGCTACATCCTGTCGGCCTTTTTGTCGGCCGAGACCAACCGGCGGGACGACGCCTGGGGCGGCTCACCGGCCAAGCGCGCCCGTATCGTCAAGTCCATCGTCGCCGCCATCCGGGGTCGCTGCCGGGCCGATTTCCAGCTCGGCCTGCGGCTGTCGCCCGAGCGCTTTGGCCTGGTGATGGGCGAGATCCGCGACCTCGCCGCCGAGGTGCTGGCGTCGGGCGATCTCGACTTCCTCGACATGTCGCTGTGGGATGCGTTCAAGGCCCCGATCGACGCAGCCTTCGCCTCCCGGCCGCTGATCGACTGGTTCGCCGACCTGCCACGTGGCGCCACCCGGCTTGGGGTGGCCGGCAAGATCATGTCGCCGGAAAGCGCCCGCCAGGCGCTCGCTCACGGGGCCGATTTCGTCATCCTCGGCCGCGCCGCCATCCTGCATCACGACTATCCCCAGAGGCTGGCCGCTGATCCCGACTTCCGCCCCATCGCCCTGCCGGTGAGCCGCGCCTACCTGGCCGCCGAGGGCCTGGGGCCGGCCTTCATCGACTATATGAACAACTGGAAGGGCTTCGTGGCGCCGGAGGAGGCGGCGGCATGAAGACTTGGCGGGTCGGGATCGCTCCGTCTCCTTCCGGGGCGATGGGATGGGCGCCCCCGATCGATGGGTCGCCGCCTCGCGCCCCCTCCCCCGCGAAGAGGCGCAGGGGAGGATTGGATGAGTGGAAGCGCCCGCCTTTCCTTCAGTCCTCCCCTGTGAAGCGGGGGAGGTGGCGCGGCGCTCTTTCTCGCGCCGTGACGGAGGGGGCGTCCGGCGGTCGCCACTTCCGCTAGGGCGGGAAGGGAATCCGCTGTCCCGCATCGCCCTCAAGCCCCTCCCCTGGCGCGACCCGATCGAGGCGTTCGCGCCCTTCGCCGAAGAGCCCTTCGCCCTGCTGCTGCTTTCCGCCGGAGGGCCGGGGGCGCGGTGGTCCTATCTGGCGCGCGGCCCCGACCTCATCGAGCGGGTCGGGCCGGCCGACGCCGACCCAGACTTCCGGCGTCTGCGCGCCCTGCTTGGCCCCCACGCGCCCAACATCCCCGACGGCCCGCCGTTCCAGGGCGGGGTGGCAGGTCTGATCGCCTATGAATTTGGCGACCGGATCGAACGGTTCGGTCTGGCGCGCGACCCCGATTGGCCCGACATGACCTTGGCCCGATATGACGCCCTGCTGGCCTTCGACCACGCGACGCGGACCCTGTGGTCGGTGCGCCGAGGCGGCGCGGGCGACCCCGCCGCGTGGCTGGACGCGCCGGCCCCGTCGCCGCGCGAAAGCATCAAGGCGATCTCCGATCCCGCGCCCCCGGCTCTCGCTTACGAAGCCGCCGTGCGCGACGTCGTGGCGCGCATCCTCGCCGGCGAGATCTTCCAGGCCAACATCGCCCGCGTCTGGAGCGGCCGCCTCGCCGCCGGCGCGGCGCCGTTCGAGGTGTTCCGCCGTCTCCAGGGCGAAAACCCGGCCCCCTTCTGCGCCTATTGGCGCCTGCCCGGCGCCGCTATCGTCTCCCATTCCCCGGAGCGGTTCGTCAGCATCGGCGCCGACGGCCGGTCGGTGGAAACGCGGCCGATCAAGGGCACGCGTCCCAGGGGCGTCGACGCGTGCGAGGATGAGCGGCTCAAGGCCGAACTCGTCGCCAGCGCCAAGGACCGGGCGGAAAATCTGATGATCGTCGATCTGATGCGCAACGACCTGTCGCGCGTCTGCGAGCCGGGCAGCGTCAGGGCGCCCGATCTCTTCGCGGTGGAGAGCTATCCTTCCGTCCACCATCTGGTCTCCACGGTGACCGGCCGCCTCGCCGCCGGCCGCGACGCCGCCGACCTGCTGGCCGCCGCCTTTCCACCCGGTTCGATCACCGGCGCGCCCAAGATCCAGGCCATGAAGGTGATCGCCGGCCACGAGGGACCGCGCGGACCGTGGTGCGGCTCGCTGTTCTGGGCCGGCTTCGACGGCGCTCTCGATTCCAGCGTGCTGATCCGCACGGCGGCGTTCGTGGAAGACGCGCGAGGCTGGCGCTTCCGCGCCCTCGCCGGGGCCGGCATCGTCGCCGATAGCGACCCCGTGGCCGAGCGGCTGGAAACCGAGGCGAAGATCGCCGGCCTCGCCCATGCGCTGGGGGGATGTCCGTGAGCATCGACGCCGACGATCGCGGCCTGCTGCTCGGCGATGGCCTGTTCGAAACCATCCTGTGGTCGGACGGCGCCCTCGTTCGCTTCGAGGCCCACGCCGCGCGTCTGGAGCGGGGCTGCGCGGTGCTCGGCCTGCCCGCGCCGCAGCCAGGCCAACTCCAATTCGCCGCCTTGGACGCGGTGGCGCGCGCCGAGCTCCAACCCGCCCGCGCCGCCGTGCGTCTCACCTGGACGGCCGGGGCCGGCGGCCGGGGCCTCGATAGACCCGCCCGCCCGCGGCCTCGGCTCCTGGCGTCCGCCGCCCCTTCACCAAAGCCGAACGGTCCCGCGCGCTTGGTCACCGTCGATATCCGCCGCAACGAGGGCTCGCCGGCCTCGCGCCTCAAGACCCTGGCCTATCTCGACAACGTCCTGGCCCGCCGCACGGCGCGCCTAGCCGGGGCCGACGAAGCCCTGATGCTCAACAACCGGGGCGAGATCGCCTGCGCCGCCGCCGCCAATCTCTTCTGGTTCGAGGGCGACGCCCTGGTCACGCCGGCCCTAAAGTGCGGCGTCCTGGACGGGATAACGCGCGGCGCCGTGATCGAGCGGGCGCGCGCGATGGGGATGGATGTGCGAGAAGTCAGGATCACCCCCCATGCCCTGACCAACGGGCGCGGCCTGTTCCTCACCAACAGCCTGATCGGCTCGCGGCCGGTCTCGACCTTGGACGGCGCCTCGGTGGCGCCGCATCCTTCCCTGGCCGCGCTCCGCGCCGAACTCAGGCGCTCTCCACCGCGGCCCCCGCGACGCGAACGTCCGCCGTGCAACTAGAGCCTGATCGCCTTGGACCGGAGAGATCCGGGGCGTGAATCCGGCTCTAAACGTTCGAATCTAGAGCAAGATCGTCACCGGTGGCGATTCTATCTAAAGTGATCTTGCTCTAGACCAGCAGGGTGGGCAGTCCCAGCGGCGGCCCGGCGTCGGCGAGCCGTTGGTCGAGGGTGCAGAGGGTCGCGCCATGCGAGGCGGCGATGGCCAGATGCAGGGCGTCGCCCGACCTCAAGCCCAGCGGATACTGATCGGCGAACCGGGCCGCGGTGCGGAAGTGAGACTCCGAAATCGACAGGACGATGAAGGCGTCTGAATACATTGCCGCAAATCGCGCCAGGGCGCCCGCGCGGGCGGCGGCGTCAATCCGGCCCGATCGCATCTTGATCGAAAGGGCGGCTGAAAACTCCGTCGCCACCCAGGCGCTGGACGCGAATTCGCGGCCGTCGCATCCCTGCATCCACGCCTCGACCGATTCGCTGCTGGCCTCGTTGGTCAGGAAGGCGACGAGGAGCGAGGTGTCGAGATAGAGGGTCAATAGCGGTCCTCGTCCCGCATGCGCCGCACAAAGTCGCCAGCGCCCTCCGGATCGAACGGCATCGTGGATCTCAAGGCGCGAATGGCGGCAAAGTCGATGGGGGCGGGGGCTTTCTCGATGGCCGTGAGCTGGGCGACCCTCTTGCCTCGGCGCGTGATGCAAACCGTATCGCCGGCGATCACCCGTTCGACGAGTTCGCTTAGGTGGGCTTTCGCTTCCGCGAGGCTGACTTGATTCATCGAATTTCTCCTGACCAAGTAGATGGTCATATAGAGCGTCGATACCGATTTGGAAAGGTCCAGCCTATCTTGCCCCCGCGTGAGCCCCCGCGTGAGCGTTGACGGCGCCGCCGCCCGCGCTACGCTTCGGGCGGCGCCGAAGGAAGCCATTGTCTTGACCGAGTTGGACGAACCGATGGCGCGCCTCGCCCGTCGTCGCCTGGGCGGGCTGGGCGTGGCCGATGTCACCCGCCTTTCGGCCGGCGCGACGCAGGAGATCTGGCGGTTTTCCCTTCTGGAGGACGGCGCATCGACGCCCCTCGTCCTGCGCCGCGCACCCGGCGGCGACCGGGTCTATTCCGAGAACGCCATCGGCCTGGAGACCGAGGCCAAGCTGGTCGAGGCCGCCGGCGCCGCGGGCGTGCCGGTCCCGCCGGTGCGCTGGGTGCTTACCCCCCAGGACGGCCTGGGCCACGGCTTCGTCATGGGCTTAGTCGAGGGCGAGACCCTGGGCGGCCGGATCGCCAGAAGCGAGGCCCTGGCGCCGGCGCGGCCCCATCTGGCGTGGCAATGCGGGGAGATCCTGGCCCGCACCCACCGGGTCGATCCGGCCGCCTTCCCCACCCTGCGCCGCGCGACGCCGGCCGAACTGGTGAGCCAACATCACCAGGCCTACCGCGCCACCGACTGGCCGCGTCCCGTGTTCGATCTGGCGTTTCGCTGGCTGGCCGACCACTGCCCGCCGCCGCCGGACCACCCGCGCCTGGTTCACGGCGATTTTCGCAACGGCAATCTTATGGTGGGGCCTGACGGCGTGCGCGCGGTGCTGGACTGGGAACTCGCGCATGTGGGCGACCCCATGGAGGATCTGGGCTGGATATGCACCGCCGCCTGGCGGTTCGGGGTGCTGGAAAGGCCGGTGGGCGGATTTGGGATGCGCGAGGATCTGTGGGCCGGCTATGAGGCGGCCGGCGGGGCGCCGGTGAACCGCGATCACGCTAAGTTCTGGGAAGTGTTCGGATCGATGCGCTGGGGCGTGATGTGCGCGGGGATGACGGCGGCGTTCCGCGCTGTCGATCCCTCGGTGGAGCGGGCGGTGATCGCCCGCCGGGCCAGCGAGAACGAGATCGACCTGATGCGCCTGCTGGCGGCCTGACATGCAGGATGAGCCCTCCCCCGGCGAAGTCCTGGCCGCCGTGGCGCGGTTCCTGAAGGAGGAGGTCGCGCCCGCCACCACGGGACACACCAGCTTCCAGGCCCGCGTCGCCGCCAACGCCCTGGAGATGATGCGCCGCCAGCTCGATATCGCGCCGGACGAGGAAGCGGCGGAACACGTACGCTTGAAATCGCTCCTGGGCATGGACGGCGACCTCGCCGCCCTCAACGCCGAACTCTCCCGCCGCATCGAAGCCGGCGACCTCGATCTGACCACTCCCGGCCTGGCCGACCACCTGTGGGCCACGACCCTCGCCAAGCTCGCGGTGGATCAGCCGACCTACGCGGCTTACCGGGCGGCGTTGGCCGAGAGGGGGAACCAATGACATCCCTCCCCTTCTGGGGAGGGTGGATGCGAGCGCTTGCGAGCAGACGGGTGGGAACTGGCGGTGAAGCGCATCTCCCATCGTTGTTTTCTCAGCGCTCCCCACCCGTCTTGTCGCTTCGCTCCAAGCCACCCTCCCCATTGGGGGAGGGAGGTAACACCACCTGATTGAAGGACCCTCCCCATGGACTTCACCCTGCCCCCGGACCTCGTCGCCTACCTCGCGCAGCTCGACGTCTTCATCGCCGCCGAGATCAAGCCGCTGGAGGCGCGGGACGACAACGCTCGCTTCTTCGACCACCGCCGCGAGCACGCCCGCACAGACTGGGATAACAACGGCCTGCCGCGCCCCGAATGGGAGGCATTGCTCGCCGAAGCGCGCCGGCGTGCCGACGCCGCCGGCCATCTGCGCTTCGCATGGCCGGTCGAGATGGGCGGCAAGGGGGGATCGAACCTCGCCATGGCGGTGATCCGCGAGCATCTGGCCGCCAAGGGCCTCGGTTTGCACAACGACCTGCAGAACGAGCACTCCATCGTCGGCAACAACCCCTTCGTCCTGATGTTCAAGGAATTCGCCACCCCCGAGCAATACGCCCTGTATGGCGAGCGGCTGATGGCGGGAGCGATCCGCACCGGCTTTGGCCTCACCGAACCGAACC
>JBDTIW010000097.1:0-5973 GCA_039936215.1 Caulobacteraceae bacterium
ACCTCGATATCGACATCCATCTCGGCCAGGGCGTTCTTGTAGCCGAGCACGCCGCCCATGCCGTCGCTCACCGGCATGTTCAGCCCGACGAACTTGGGGGCGTTCTCGTCGTCGGTGACGCGGATGAACTGCGGGTCGGTCCAGAACTGCTTGGCCCTGGCCCAGCACTGGCGATAGACGCGCAGCTCCCAATCCTCCAGGGCGCCATAGAGGTTGCCCAGCTCGATCAGGCCCGATTGCTGGCGGGCCAACAGCGCCCTGCCCGATGAATCCTCGGTCGAGCGGCCGAGCACGGCGGGGCTTGGCCCCATGCGCTCCATCTCGGCCTTGGATTCCTGCAAAAGCTCAAGCTGCCCCTGCATCTGCACCGTGTTGGGGGCCAGTTGCCAGCCGAACGGGATCACCCCGTCGGGCCGCGCCGCTTCCTTGCGCGCCTCGTCGGCGTCAACGTCGATGGCCGCCGGATTGGCCACCTGGATGCGGGTGACGGACAGCAGATGCAGGGCCTTGGAGCGCCGCCTGTTGATCTCGTCCTGCAGACCGATCATGTCCCATACAGCCCCGTAGCGCGCGTTATCGCGCTTGACGTAGGCGCTCATCGCCTCGATGGGGCAGTCGGGCCGGCCTTTGTGGTCGTTATAGGGGCTTGGTCCGCTTTCCAGGACATCGGAGCCGGTGAACACGCACCGCTTCCACGATCCCTCGCGGTAATACATTTCGACCACCATCAGCCGCCGCTGCTTGAAGTCGATCCAGGCGCTGCCGCCGGCCTGGATGCCGTTCTCCGGCCGGTCCTGATAGGAGGCGTCCGGGGCCATGCCGCCGCCCGCGCCGTTCTCCACCGCCGACTCGATCTCGGCTGCCTTGTCGGGATAGAGCGCCGCTACATCGTCCTGATACATCCACTTGGCGATGCCCAGGAACCGGGCGTCCTTGAAGTCGGGGCGGCGCGAGCGGGGATCGGCGAACAGCTCCTCCCAGCGCACCTGGGTGATGGTGACCTGCTTGTCGCTGTCCACCCCGATCAGGGCGGCCATGGCGCCGGGGACGAGCATGTCCCGGAAGCAGTCCTGCTTGAGGCGCTTGAAGCGGTTGAAGTCGGCGATATAGCGCAAAACGTCGGTGGCCGCGTCGGCGGCATCCTCGTCGCCCGGATTGCGCGGCCAGGCGCGGGGATCGCTGCGGCCCTTTTCGGTGACGCCGATGATGCCGTTGATGGCCGGCTTGACCCGGTTGATGACGATCGGCGCCTGGCCGCGCGCGGCCAGGGTGGAAAGCTCGGTCGCGGTGTATTGGTCGCTGTCGTAGTAGTCGATGGCGGTGAGGGAATTGGTCCGCGCGATATAGGTCAGATCCCGCGCCTCGGTGAAATACCGCTTCAGCTTGGCCAGGTCGGGGGCCTGCGTCTGGTCGGGGTTGTCGGTGGTGGCGAGTTGCGAGGGGCCGGCGGTGGGAAGGGCGGGTTCAGCCGTCATGGAACCGCTCCCTCTCGTAACCTCACCCGCCCGTCATCCCGGAAAGACGCGCGCCAGCGCGGCTTATCCGGGACCTAGGAGTCGCATCCCCGCTGGAACGATCCGCCCCTCGCGGCGGCGGCCGTTGAATGTGGCTCCTAGGTCCTTAGCTCTCCGGCCCCAAGAGGGGCCTGCGGCCGGGATGACGGGAAGGGTGTGGCGCGCCGAGCGTTCGTGTTGTTCGTGCCGTTCGTGGCCAATCTTACAGCGTCTTCCAGTCGTTCAACGCCGCCGCCATCACCCCCTCACCGTCATCCCGGAAAGACGCGCGCCAGCGCGGCTTATCCGGGACCTAGGAGTCGCATCCCCGCTGGAACGATCCGCCGTCGCGGCGACGCCGGCCGTTGAATGTGGCTCCTAGGTCCCGGCTCTCCGGCGCAAGAGCGCCTGCGGCCGGGATGACGGTGAGGGGGGTGATGGCGAAGGCGCGGCGGTCGCCGATAGGGCGCCGAGCGTTCGTGTTGTTCGTGCCGTTCGTGGCCAATCTTACAGCGTCTTCCAGTCGTTCACCGGCGCCGGCCCGCGCCCATAGCCCAGGTCGCGCGGGTTGACCGCCGGCCCGGCGCCGCGCGCCGTCAGCGGCCGGCTCAGGCAGGCGTAGCGGGTTTCGTCGGCCACGTGATCCTCCCCGTCGGTGTCCAGGTCTTCGGGCCGGGCCGGATCGTGCTGCAACACCGGCACGGTGCGGATGAAGTCGCGGCAGGTGTCGAACACATAGAGCATGGGAACGTCGTCGGTCCCGTTGATGCGCGCCCTGAGTTGGTCCCAGCCGCTGAGCGCCCCGGCCTTGCCGACGCGGGTGTTGTCGGCGGCCCGGAAGGCGACGCGGGCGCGGCGCATCCGTTCGGCCAGGGACGGCCCGCCATCCTCGCGGAAGATGCTGGGATCGGCGACGCGGTAGGCCAGGGTCTCGCCGGCCTCGCGGGCCAGGATACCGGCGGCGACGCCTTCCGCCTCCAGCCTCAGTCCCTCGTTGGCACGACCGTTCGAACCATACCACTCCCGATATCGAACCAGCGCGCCTCGGGGAATGGCCCTTCCCTCGCCCAGCGGATAGGGGTCGCTGCACACCGCCCACCATCCGACCGAGAAGGGCGCGGCATATCCCCAATCGAAAGCCGCGAAGCGCGTCCAAAACTCGGGGACGGCGAAAGGCCGAACGACATTGCGGCAGCTCCACTTGTCGAAGAAGGCCCCCTCGATGGAGTTCCAATCGCCCTCCAGCCACGCCTTGACCAGGGCTTCGGAGCCCGATTGCTTGAGGCGGGCGACATAGAGGGGGTCGTTCGCCAGCAGGCGGGGGTTGTCGGAAAGCCTGGCGGGAATGAAGACGCGGTCGAGCCCGCCCTCCTCGACGATCTGGTAGGCCCCGGCGTCGATGTAGCGCGCCTTGACCCAGTTGTGGCCGGGACCGCCGGGGTTGCAGGTGGCGCGGAAGCCGCATGGAGTCCCATGGGCGGATCTGAGCGTGGCCTTGAGCTTGTCGACCGGCTTGGGGCTGACGAACTGCGTCAACTCCTCCACATAGACCCGCGTGTAGTCGTGTCCCTGATAGAGATCGGCGTCGGCGTCGCGGTCGAGGTAGCGGAAGTAGAGGATGGCGCCGGAGGCAAAGCGGAACCGGCTTTTCTGCTCCTGCCAGGTGGCGTCCGACTGGCCATAGATGGCCCTGGCCCGCTCGATGGTCGGGACAAGGGCGGTGCGGGTTCGCCGCACCAGCAGGCCGCGGGCGGCGGGACCGTAGTCCCGGGCGTGGAGGGCAAACTCGCCCAGGGCGGCGTCGGTCTTGCCGCCGCCACGCGCGCCGCCATAGACGATCTCGAAGACGCGGCATTCCACGAAGGCGCTCTGCGGCCCCGCCTGGGGTTTCCACATCACGGGCGAGGGGCGTATTTTTCCAGCCATTGTTCGGTCGTCAACACGACCCTCCGCGGCCTCCCGACGCTCGGGCCTTCCGACTCCGCGTCGAGACGCCCTTGCAGCTTGGCCGCCTCGCTCAGCAGCCCCTTGGCCGCCGTCAGGCACGCCGCGCTGTCCTTTGTGGCCGCCACGCGGGCCAGGCGCAGGAGTTCGTCGATCACCGCCCGGATATCCGACCGGGACGACAACCCTTCCCGCGGCAGTTCGGCCACCCGGGCGATCACCTCCGGCCGGGATTCGACCCGGGGGGCGTTTTTGACGGCGCCCGCGTAGCCGGCCTTGCGATAGGCGTCGGGGCGAGAAAGCCCGTCGGCGCGGGCGCGGGCGAATTGCTCATGGCGAGAATTGGCCAAGCGGGGCATGTTTGAACTCATGGGGTGAGGGTGTTTGGAGGCCGCGAGGGCCGGAAAGCCGCCGCCGTCTCGGCAGGGCTTTCCACTTTTCATATTGCAACATATTCTCGGCCGGTCGTCAAGCGAAAAATGATCGACCGGAACGAAATTTTTTTCGCGCCCCTGGGAACCCCTCCGCGCGGACCGCGTTTGCCCCATGTCTCTCGCCTACTGTTTCGCCCCCCCGACTGAAGGCGAGGGCCCAAAGGCCCGGCCCGAACCTTGAGTTCAGGCCGGGCCTGATTTGTTTTTGGGGCTGGACCAATTTCCATTTCACCTGCCCCCGCCGTCATCCCGGAAACGGCGGAGCTGTTGTCTAAGGACCCAGTGGGCCGCATCCCGGATGGAACGAACCGCCGTTCGGCGCTCCAACGGCCGTTGATGACGCTCCTAGGTCCCGGATAAGCCGCTGCGCGGCTTTCCGGGATGACGGAATTGGGGGAATCCAACTCCGGCGGGAAGTCAAAGGCGCCCCGCCCTTCAAATCAGCACCCCCTGCGCGTCGGGCTCCGCCTTGGCCTTGCGGAACGTCGCCGGGTCGAGCCAGGGCATGTCGGGCCGCTTGCCGGAAAACAGGTCCTCGACGGTGAGGATCTGGATCTTGGGATAGTCGCGCCATTCGGTCTTGTAGAGGCCGGCGGCGGCGGCGCGGACGATCATCGGCTTGGTGGGCGCCGTCAGGGTGATGAACACCCCCATGCTCGCCTTTTCGTGTTCCACGGTGACGATCAGATCCTTGACCATGGTGTCGCTCACATGGCCGCCGCCCTTGACCGAGACGATGGCCTTCTCGGTCGTCTTGCCGTCGGGCTTGAAGAAGATGTAGCCGTCGACCCCGCCGTCCGCCCCCTTGCGGCCGCCCTTGTAGGGCTGGGCCTCGACCACCGACAGCGCCCAGAGCTGGAACTGGTGCTTGTCGGCCAGGGCCAGGGCGGCGGCCGAATCGGCGTCCTTGGGCACGCCCTGGACATCGAACAGGGCCATCGGGAACGCGTCGTGCAGCCGCCGCTGGATCAGGCCCACCGCGATATGGGTGATGTCGATGCCGATCCAGCGCCGGTTCAGCTTCTGCGCCGCATGGACCGTGGTGCCGCAGCCGCAGAAGGGGTCGAGCACGAGATCGCCTTCGTTGGAGGAGGCGGCCAGGATGCGTTCGAGCAGGGCGATGGGCTTTTGGGTCGGGTAGCCTTGTCGTTCCTGGGCCTGGGATTGGACGGGGCGAATGTCGGTCCACACATCCCCAACGGGCGTTCCCTCCTGTTCGTCGAGATACCTCTTCAGGGCCGGAACACCTCCCGGCTTGCTCTGGACAATCAATCCATCCTGCAGAGCCTTCTCCATGCGGGATCGCGTCCATCGCCACACTCTCGTAACGCCCATAAATTCATACGTTAAATTCGGCCTATTTTTATTCGGATTGGTCAAGTCGGCGAGGCGGTATCGACGACCCGTATCTTCATCGTTGAACCGGTAAAACCCATCGACGTAATCCTGATTGTGTGCCGTATATTGCGAATTCCACGTCCACTTGGGCGACTTTGTGTAACGAAGAATCGTATCGTGGTTTCGAGCGAACCTAGTGAACGCCAAACCTTTTGAATTCGTCCTCTGCCATACTATTTCATTTCCAAAATTCGCTGCGCCAAAAATAGAGTCAAGCACCGTCTTCAGATAGTGACTGGCGACAGGATCGCAGTGGAGATAGAGCGAGCCGGTCGGCTTCAGGACGCGGTGCAGTTCGATCAGCCGCACCGCCATCATGACCAGATAGGCCATCATGTCGTTTTCGCCCAGGAAGGAGCGCAGGGCGATCAGCATGTTGGCGGCGTCGGAATTGCCGCTCTGGACCACCTCGTCGAAGGCCCGCTCGGCGCCGATGTTCCAGTGCCAGGAATCGTCGAAGGCCTCGATCTGGGCCTGGCTGGCCTCGCCGGTGGGGGATTTGAACAGGACATTGTAGGTGGCGTTCGAATTGAACGGCGGATCGAGATAGACCAGATCGACGCTCTCGTCCTCGATGTAGGCTCTCAGTATATCGAGATTGTCGCCGTAAAAGAGGGTGTTGGCGGTGGGCGTGCGGCGCATGGAGGGGCTTTCCGAATCCGCCCCCAGGCTGGCTCGGCGGAGGGCGGAGCGCAAGGTCGCTC
>JBDTIW010000098.1:0-3758 GCA_039936215.1 Caulobacteraceae bacterium
GCGCTCGCCGGCCTGGTCCTCGCGGTCGCCGGCGGGGCGGCGTGGATCGTCGCGACGCGTCCGGTCGGGATGTCCCCGCCAAGGCCCGCGCCGAGGCCCGGCGCGGCGGTGGCCATGGTGGGCCTCAACAACCTCGCGCGCGACCCGGGCGACGCATGGATCGGCCCGGCGGTGACGGAATTGCTCGGGACCGACCTGGCGCTGGACGGCCGGGCGCGAACCGTGCCTGACGAGATGGCGCGGGCGGCGGCGGGCGGCCTGGCAGGGGCCGGGGCGGGCGGCTATGGCCCTTCGAGCCTGGCCCTGATCCGCCGTCGTTCGGGCGCCGACTATGTGATCAGCGGCAGCTATCTGGTCTTCGCCGACACCGGCGGCGAGCGGGCCCTGCGGTTGGATTTCGCCGTCCAGGACGCGCGCGGCGGGGCGACCTTGGCCACCCTCACGCGCTCGGGTCCGGTGAGCGGCCTGCCGGCCCTGACCGGCTCGGCCGCCGCCGATCTGCGGCGGGCGCTGGGCCTTGAACCCGCCAGCGGCGCCGAGACGACCCTGGCCGCCGCCGGTCCGCCGAGCGCGGAGGTGATGCGGCACATGGGCTTTGGCCTCAAAGCGCTGCACGAACAAGACCCGGCCCGCGCGCGCGACGAATTCATCGAGGCCACGGTCGAGGCGCCCGCCTACGCGCCAGCCTACGCCGACTTGGCCGAGGCCTGGTCGGCGCTCGGCTATCAGGCCAAGGCGCTGGCCGCCGCCGAACAGGCCGCCGCCCATTCGAGCGGCCTGCCAAGGACCCTGCGCCTCCAGATCGACGTCCAGCGGGCGAAAGCCCGGTTCGATTGGCCGGCGGCCATCGCCGGCCTGCGCACGCTGATCGGCCTTCGGCCTCGTGATCCGGAGTACCGCCTGCGGCTCGTGGATACCTATCTGGCCGCCGGCAAGCTCGACGAGGCCGGCGCGGCGCTCGGCGCCCTGCGAGGGCTGGGCGGCGCCATCGTCCGCGACCCGCGTCTCGAACTGGCGGCGGCCAAGATCGCCGCGGCGCGTGACGACCTTCCGGCCCGCGCGGCACACGCGGCGACGGCCCTGGACGAGGCGCGGGCGACCGCCTCGGTGGGATTGGCCGCCGAGGCCGAGACCGAACTCGGTATCGCCAAGACCGGCGTGGATTCAAAGGCGGCGGGCGCCTTCCTCCAGGAAGCCCTCGTCGATTACCGGCGCGCCGCCAATCCGCGTGGCGAGGCCTGGGCGCGCCAGAATCTTGGCAATCTGCTTGCCGATACCGATCCGCCGGCGGCGCGCGCGGCGTATCAGCGGGCGCTCGCCCAGTACCAGTCGATCGGCGACGAGGACGGGGCGGCCAAGATCTTGAGCGATCTCGCCATCATGCTGTGGTCGAGCGGCGACCGCGACGGCGCCGCCGCGGCCGATCGCCAGGTGCTGCAGATCCGGCGAAAGACCGGCGATCCGGTGGGCCAGGCCTGGGCGCTGAGCGCCCTGGGCGTCATCGAGAGCGACGAGGCGGCGAGCGACGAAGCGATCACCGAGCTTCGCCAGGCCATCGCCCTCGACCAGGCTGCCGGCGCGCGTAGCCATTTGGCATTCACCCTCTATAGCCTCGCCGACGACCTGCGCCTGAGGGGCGAACTCGCCGAGGCGCGGCGAACCTGCGCGTCCGCCGACACCGTTTCCGCCGCCCTCCCCGATCCAGCGTTGCGGGCGGAGGTGGAGTTCGAGTGCGCCCAGATCGATCTCGACCTGGGTAACTTGGGTGGCGCCGAGGCCGGATTGAAGCGCGCCCGCGTTTTCGCCGCAAACGGCGCCGGGGCTATGAACCTAGGCAACATCGACCTGCTCCAGGGCCAGATCGCCGTGGGCCAAAAGGAGTGGCCGGCGGCCGCAGCCCGCTTCGCGGCGGCCGAAAGCCAATACGCTGGCGCCGAAATGACCGCCGGCCAAGTCGGGGCGGCCAGTTTGCTGGCGGTGTCCGATGCTATGTTGGGCCGCGCCCAGGATCGCGACCGCGCGGCGGGCGTGGCGCGGCGCCTGCGCGGCAAGGTCACCGAACGCGAGGAGGTGATCCAGGCCGATATCGCCATGGCCCAACTTCGCGGCCTGTCGGGTCAGCGCGAACAAGCCGTCGCCATGCTTGAGGCGCTCGCCGAGGACGCGCGCCGCCGGCGCTGGCTGAGTTGGTCGCTCGAAGCGAAGCTGGCCGCCGTGGAATTGACTGGCCCGGGCGCACCCGGCAGCGAAGCCCGCCGCCGGCGCGACGATCTGGCGGCCGAGGCGCGCGCCTTGGGCTTCGGGTGGATTTTGAAACGGCTGGGCTAGGCGCTCAGCCGCCCTTGCGCTCGAAGGCGGCGCTGACGATGACGTTCACGTCGTCGCCGACCATGGGCACGTATTTGGCCACCCCGAAGTCGCTGCGCTTGATCGTGCCGGTGGCGTCGAAGCCGGCGGTGAAGGCGTGCGACATCGGATTGGCTCCCGCGCCGTGGAACTGGACCTGCAAGGTCATGGGCCGGGTGACCCCGTGCAGGGTCAGGTCGCCGACAATCTGGCCCTGATTGGGGCCGGTCACGGTGAGCTGGCGCGACTTGAAGGTCATGGTGGGGAACTTGGCGGCGTCGAACCAATCGGCGCCTTTCAGCTCCTGATCGAGGGTGGCGTTGGTGGTCGAGATCGAGGCGACCGGGACGCTCACCTCCACCCCGCCCGCGCCGGGATGGGCCGGATCGATCTTCGCCGTCCCAGAGGCGTGGGTGAAATCGCCGTACCAGGTGGAAAAACCCATGTGCGAGAGGCTGAACAGGATCCGCGTGTGGGTCGGCTCGATCACGTAGTCCCCGGCCTGAACGGCGGCAAAGTCCGGGCTGGCCATGGGCGGCGCGGCCACGGCGGGAGCGGAGGCGCTCGCCAGCGCGACGCCCGCGGCGCATCCAAGGGCGGCTTTGACGAGGTTCATGGCGGGCTCCTTCAACCGAGGGTGGTAAAATCGCCTGGGCGTGACCGGCTTGTGTTCTGTAGAACCCCCGCCATGGCCCACGCAACACCGCGTCGCATCAACCTCCGCGTCGGCGGCGCCACCGTCAACTTCTCGTTCGCCAAGATCGGGGCCAGCCGGTTCGATTTTTCCGATCCCTACCACTTGGCCCTCACGGCGCGCTGGCCGGCCTTCGCCCTGGCCATTTTCACCCTCTACGGCCTGATCACCGCCCTGTTCGCGGCCCTCTATCTGGCCCAGCCGGGCTGCGTGGCCAACGCCAGGGCGGGGTCGATCGGCGACGCCTTCTTTTTCAGCATCGAGACTCTGGCCACGGTCGGCTACGGCGAGATGGCGCCGGCCACCCTCTATGGCCATCTGGTTTCCTCGGCCGAGATCGTCTCGGGCATGGCGTTCACCGCCATCATGACCGGCCTAGAGCATGATCACTTTAGGATGGAGCGTAGCCGGAATTGACGAGGTATCGGCCGCATTCGGCGGGCTCGAAGCGATCGAGAAGCGTTCCGGCTTGCTTCCATGTTGTCTCGATGTATCTCTCGGCCGCTTTTCGCATCAAGGGCTTAAGCTTTGAAAACACCTGTTCGATAGGATTGAGATCGGGGGAGTATGGCGGCAGGAAGAGAAGTCTGGCGCCGACGGCGCGAATGGCTTTTCGTACGGCTTTCCCCTTGTGGCTGCTGAGATTGTCGAGGATCACAATGTCGCCCGCCTTCAAGGTCGGAATAAGCTCTTTCTCGATATAGAGCAGGAAGCTCTC
>JBDTIW010000099.1:0-2696 GCA_039936215.1 Caulobacteraceae bacterium
CTTCGCTCTCACCCGTTGAATCCCCTGACCCCCTCGATGATCCGATCCTGAACCTGCGGCGTCAGATAGGGGTGCATGGGCAGGGCGATCACCGTCTCGGCCTTGGCCTCGGATACCGGCAGGCCGCCGGGGCCTTGATAGTAGTGGGCGTAGGGCGCTTGGCGGTGCATGGGGACGGGATAGTAGACGGCGGTGGGAATGCCGAGGCTCTTCAAGTGGGCGGCGAGGCCGTCACGGTTCTGGTGTTCGATGACGTACTGGGCCCAGGTCGAGACGCCGCCCTCGATGACCGTGGGCACGCTCAGACACACCTCTTCGAGACCGCGCGCGTAGCGCGCCGCCACGGCTTGGCGCGCTTCGATCTCGTCGGCGAAAATGCCCAACTTTTCAAGGAGGATCGCCGCCTGCAATGTGTCCAGGCGCGAATTCCTGCCGACGCGGGCGTTGAGGTATTTGGGATCGTGATCGAAGGGGCGAGCGGCGGTGTCGCTCTGCGTCGCCTTTCCGTGGATGCGCAGGGAGTCCATCCGCTCCCACAAAGCCGGATCGTCGGTCAGCACCGCCCCACCGTCGCCGTAGCAGCCGAGCGGCTTGGCCGGAAAGAAGCTGGTGGTCGCCACGTCGGCCCAGGCGATCGGGTGCTTGCCGTGCAGGGTGGCGCCGAAAGCCTGGGCGGAATCGGCGATCAGCTTCACACCGTGCCGGGTGCAGACCTCGGCCAGGCGGGGATAGTCGGCGCTCTGGCCAAACAGGTCGACGGCGATCGCCGCCGCTGGTCTCAGCCGCCCGTCAGCCCGCACCGCCTCGATGGCGGCCTCCAGCTTCGCCGGATCGAGGTTGTAGGTATCCGGGAGGATGTCCACGAACACCGGCGTCGCCCCGGTCCACGGGATCACCTCGGGGGTGGCGGCGAAGGTGAACGAGGGACAGAACACCGCGTCCCCCGCGCCGATCTCCCAGGCCATCAGGGGAAGGGCCAGGGCGTCGGTGCCGTTGGCGCACGAGAGGGCCAGCCCGGCGCCGCAGAAGGCCGCCAGCCGGGCCTCGAACTCACGCACTTCCGGGCCCATGACATAGGCGCCGTGGGCCAGAACCCTGGCGATGGCGGCGTCGAGGCGCGGCTTGAGGCGCGCTTGCTGGGTGGCGAGATCGATGAAGGGGATCATGGGGGGCGCCCATAGATCGCGCGCGCGGCGGGCGCGACACAATCCCTGTATCGGATTATTTCCCCGCCATCAGGCCCGCGACCTGTCCAGCCAAGAATTCGTCGAGGTCCCCCCCGGCGAACAGCACACCCCGGACGCCAGCCCGTCTGGCCGCCTCCATGTCGCTTTCCTTGTCGCCCACCACGAGGGCGCGGACCGGATCGATGGACCAGTCGGCCATGGCGCGCAGAATCATGCCGGGATTGGGCTTGCGGTCGGGATGGTCGGGGTGGCGCCAGATCGGCGTCTTGGCCTCGGCGTGAAACGGACAGACGTAGAAGGCGTCGATGTGCGCCCCCGCGGCCGCCAGATCGGCCCGCATGACGCCATGCAGTCGCTCCACCGCCGCCTCGTCGAACAGGCCCCGCGCCACCCCCGACTGGTTGGTGGCGACGATGACCAGGACGCCGGCCGCGTTCAGCCGCCCGATCGCCCGCCCAGCGCCGGGCATCCATTCGAACCGCTCGGCATCGCCGACATAGCCGTGATCGACATTCAGAACCCCGTCGCGGTCGAAGATGACCGCGGCGCGTTTTCCTTTCGGCGCTTCCCGCGCGGCCTCGCGGGGCCTAAGGTCGGACGGCGTCATGGTTCGACCACGGTACAGTCTCTTGCAAGCCCTGCCAAAACCTCTTCCGTCTCCCGATCATTGCGCCTCGGCCGTACGCACGGTGGAGGCCGAGATCGAGGGCCTGCGGGCGCTGGCGGCGGCGTTTGAGAACGGCCTCAAGGCGCCCTTCGAGGCGGCGGTCGGGGCCATCGCCAGGGCCACTGGCCGGGTTGTGGTCACCGGCATGGGCAAGAGCGGCCATGTGGCGCGCAAGATCGCCGCCACCTTGTCCTCCACCGGCACCCCGGCCTTCTTCCTGCATCCCGGTGAAGCCAGTCACGGCGACCTGGGCATGGTCGCGCCCGGCGACGTGGTGCTGGCCCTGTCGTGGTCGGGCGAGACGCCGGAACTGCGCGATGTCATCCACTATTGCAAACGCTTCGCGGCCCCCCTGTTCGCCATCGCCTCGGAGGCGGCCAGCGCCCTGGCCGGGGCGGCGGACATCGCGCTCATTCTGCCGGCCGCCAAAGAGGCCTGCCCGACCACATTCACTCCCACCACTTCCACCACCATGCAGATGGCCTTCGGCGACGCCCTGGCCGTGGCGCTCCTGGAGGCGCGGGGCTTTTCGGCCCAGGATTTTCGCAACTTCCATCCGGGCGGCAAGCTCGGCGCCCGCTTGGTCACCGTGGGCGACCTGATGGCGCGCGGAGGCGATCTGCCGGCCGTCCTGCTCAGCGCCACGCTCTCGGACGCCATCGTCGAGATCACCCGCACCCGCTGCGGCGGCGTCGCCGTGGTCGACGGCGAGGGCCGGCTGATGGGAGCCTTCACCG
Organism: Caulobacteraceae bacterium; assembly: GCA_039936215.1. Classification (GTDB taxonomy): domain Bacteria; phylum Pseudomonadota; class Alphaproteobacteria; order Caulobacterales; family Caulobacteraceae; genus Acaudatibacter. The sequence continues at coordinate 2,592 of JBDTIW010000099.1, forward strand.
ACGGCGATCTGCGCCGCGCCCTGCCCGCCGCCGACCTCTCCGCGCCGGTGGCCGATCACATGACCCACGCCCCGGTGTTCGTGCATCCGCATCTGCTGGCCACCG
>JBDTIW010000100.1:0-25932 GCA_039936215.1 Caulobacteraceae bacterium
CCGCCGCCCAGGCTCTCGCGGCCGCCCCGCCGGCCCCGGTCGCCGCCCCGCCGCCGCCGGCCCAGCAGTATCAATACGTCGATCGCGCCGCCTCCATGAGCAACGCCTTCGCCGACACCCCGCCGGACTACACGGTGGACTATCAGGGCACCCGTCCTTGGATTTGGCGGTCGGCCGACGGCGCCTACCGGGTGGTCGAGGTCGTGCCTGGCGGCGAGCGCTACTACTATTTCATGCCGGGGGCCCCCACACCCTTCCTGGTGCGCGATCCCAGCTACACCTATGCCTACGATCAGGGCCGGCTGGTGGTGGTCTATGACCTTCGCGGACGCCCCTTGCCGCCGGCCATCGCCGCTCGGCAGGCCGCCCTGGCCGGGCGGTATCTGGCCCGCGCCCGCGCCCTCTACAACGCGGCGGCGCACGAGCGGCATGAGGCCGCCTACGCAGCCAACTGGCAGGCGCGGCGCAACGTCATTGTCGGCCAGCAGCAGCAATGGCGCCAGCAGGAGCAGCAGAACGCGGCTTGGCGCGCCTGGCATGACCGGAACGCCGCCGCCGATCAGGCCAAACTGGATCGCGAACGGACCCAGCGGCAGGCCTACGCCGCCCAGCTCGCCGCGGCCGCGGCCGCGGCGCATGGCGCCCAGGCTCAAAGTGGCGCCGATCAGGCGCGGGCGGCGGCGCTCGCCCGTCAGAAACAGAATCAAGATCAAGCCGTCGCGGCCGCCGGTCGCGCCCGGGGATCCAAGCAAGCGACGGATCTCGCGCGGGTGCGGGCGAGCCAAGGCGAGGTCGATGCGGCGCGGCAGAATCTCGCCCAGGCCAAGGCCCAGGCCGCCACCGCCGTCGCTCCCGCCGATAAAACGCGGATCATGGACGCGGCGCGGACGCGGTTGAAACTCGCCCTTCAGGCCCAAGCCAGAGTTGACGCCGCCGCGCGTGCGACGGCGACCCGCTAGGGAATCGGCGAGCAAACGAGCAACGAAGAGAGAAACCCGTGAGCAAATCCAATAGGCTGATGGGTGGTGGTGATTTACAAGTTCGCGCGTGGGTCGTCGGTCGGCGCGCTCAACAACCAACGCAAGGAAACCAGAAACATGCGTAGCTATCGTACCGCCGCGGCCTCCGCCGCGTTGTTGCTGGGTCTGGGAGTGGCCCTGTCGGCGGCGCCCATCGCCGCCCAGGCGCAGATCGGCATCAGCATCAATGTCGGCTTCCCGCCGCCCGCCCTGCCCATCTACGTCCAGCCGCCCATCCCCGGCTACGGTTATCTGTGGACGCCCGGCTACTGGGCTTTCGATAACAGTTACGGCGACTACTACTGGGTGCCAGGCACCTGGGTTCAGCCGCCGCGGATCGGACTGCTTTGGACGCCAGGGTACTGGGGCTACCAGGGCGGCCGGTATGGATTCAATCAAGGCTACTGGGGCTCACAGGTCGGCTTCTATGGCGGCATTAACTACGGTTTTGGTTATGGTGGCCTCGGATTTGAGGGTGGGCGCTGGCAGGGTAACCAATTTTACTATAACCGCTCCGTGAACAATATCTCAAATACCCGTATAACGACCATTTACAACAAGACCGTGATCAACAATACGACGATCAACAAGGTCAGTTACAACGGTCCGGGCGGTGCGGCGATACGACCCACGCCGCAACAACTGGCGGTGGCCCGCCAGGCTCACGTCCCGCCGACGGCGCTTCAACTTAAGCAACGTCAGATCGCCAGTGCGACCCCCGCCCTGCGGGCGAGCGTCAATCACGGCAAGCCGGCCATTGCCGCCACGCCGCGGCCGGCGGTGTTCAAGGGTCCGGGTGTCGTGACGGCGGCCAAGGTGGTGGCGCCCTACCAGCGTCCCGCCACCGCCCCGCCCGTCAAGCCCGTGGCTACGGCCCCGTCCGCCAAACCGGCGCGGCCGGCGATGGCCAAGCCGGCGCCCCAGCAAGCTCCGGCGACGACCCGCCCGGCGCCTCAGCATCCGGCCATGGCCAAGCCGGGGCCGCAGGAAACCCCCGCCGCGACCCGTCCGACGCCCCAGCGCCCGGCGATGGCCAAGCCGGCGCCGCAGCCGAATCCGGCCATGTCTCGTCCGGCGCCCCAGCGTCCGCCCATGGCCAGGCCAGCGCCGCAGCAGAACCCGGCCATGAACCGGCCCGCGCCGCAGCATCCGCCCATGGCCAGGCCCGCGCCGCAACAAAACCCGGCTGCGGCTCGTCCGGCGCCCCAGGCCAAACCTCAGGCCAATCCGCAGGATAAGCGGAAAGACCAGCAACCGCCTCCGAACTAGATTGAAGGTGCATCAAGGCCGAAGGCTCCGTCGCCAACCAGACGGCGGCGGCGCCTTTAGGCCTTGACGATCTTGTACCCGTAGCGCTCGAAGTAGCGGGCGGTGGCGTTGCGGGTATCGACGACCACCGGGACGGTTTCCAGCATCAATTCATAGTCGACGCCGTGATGGTCTGTGACGATGATCGCGCAGTCGAAGGTGGAGAGCAGCTCCTTGGTCCAGGCAATCGATTTCATGTGTCCAAGACCCTCGGCGTGGGCGTGTTCGGTCGAGCCGACATGCGGATCGTGATAGGCGATCTTGGCTCCGCGGCGCGCCAGAATCTGCATGATCGGCAGGGCCGGACTCTCGCGTAGGTCGTCGATGTTGCGCTTGTAGGCGACGCCGACGATGAGAATTTTCGAACTCGACAGGGGTTTTTGCAGCAGATGGTCGAGGGCCTCGGCGGTCGCCTCGACGACCGAGCGGGGCAGGGCGGCGCTGATGTCGCCGGCCAGATCGATCATCCGGGTCGACAGGCCGAAGGCGCGCGCCTTCCAGGTCAGATAGAAGGGGTCGATCGGAATGCAGTGACCGCCGATCCCTGGCCCCGGATAGAAGGGCATGAAACCGAACGGCTTGGTTCGCGCCGCGTCGATCACTTCCCAGATATCGATGCCCATGCCGCCGAACACAGTCTTGAGCTCATTGACCAGTCCGATGTTGATCAAGCGGAATATGTTTTCCATCAGCTTCACCGCTTCGGCGGTGCGCAGGTCCGACACCGGGACGGTCTTGGTGAAGCTCCCATAAAGAGCCAGGGCCATGGCGCGCTCGTCCGCCGTGTCGGCCCCGACCACCTTGGGAATGGTCTCAGTGGAATAGTCGAGATTGCCGGGGTCCTCGCGCTCGGGCGAATAGGCCAGGGCGAAATCGACCCCGGCTTTCAGGCCGGTGGCCTTTTCCAGGATGGGCTTGATGATCTCTTCGGTGGTGCCGGGATAGGTGGTCGATTCCAGTACGATGAGCTGGCCATGGCGCAGCACCTTGGCGATCAGCTCGCTGGTCTTCACCACATAGCTGAGGTCGGGTTCGCGGTGGGCGTTGATGGGGGTCGGTACGCATATCAGCAGGGCGTCGGCCTCGGCCAGCAGGCCCACGTCGGTGGTCACCAGCAGCCGCTCGGTTTCGTTCATCGCCTGGATGCGCGCATCGCCGATGTGGCGGATGTAGGAGCGGCCGTCACGAAGCGAGTCGATCTTGCGCTGGTTGACGTCGAAACCGATCACCCCAAACCCGGTGGAAATAAGCGCCTCGGCTAGCGGCAGCCCCACGTAGCCCAGGCCGAGAATCCCGACCGTCAGCGTCTTGGCGGCGGCGGCGGCGATGAAGGCTTGCGAACTGTCGCCAAAGTCGCGGCTGTCGCGAAGGCGTGGATTTTCAGCGGCAAAGTGTTTCAAACCTATCCCCAAAATGTTACCGGCCGCGGCTGTTCGGCGACCAAGCTCGAAGAGAAGCTCTCTTCGACGCGGGCCTGGACCATAGTCAATAAGCGTTCGGCCGTGAAGGCGGAGCCGGACGGGCGAGGGCTACGCCGATCGGCCCGCGCCCCCGGGCCTCGCCGCCGAAGGGACCCGCTTGTCGGGGGTCAGCACCGTGACATTCTGACCCCAGGCCGCCGTCCGCCAGGCGGCCGGATCGGTGTCGCCGTCCCGCGCAGGAGCGGTCTGGCCCAGTTGGATCAATCGCTCGACGAGGCGCTCGGCCGTTCCATTCAGGTTTTTGGGATTGTGGAAGCTGCCGTAAACTTGGGTGCGCAACGACAAGCGGCGGCGGAACCGGGCGAACAGATCCGCGTCGGGCACTTCCGGCCCCTTCCAGAAATGTTCGAGCGGCCTGGGGTCGGTCAGACCCTCGATATCGAACACCGCCCGGCCGAGCAGTTTCACCGGTACGCCGAAACCGAGCGCCGCGTAGGCCGCCGTCGAGTTGACGGCCACTACCCCTTTGCAGGCGCGCGCCAGATGGGCGAAGGCGCCGCCTTCCAGAAACACCACCCGATCGGCAACCTTGGCTTTTCGCGCGAAAGCCTGGCAGCGGGCGGCCAAATCCTCGACTCCCGGATCGAGCGGGTGGTTCTTGAAGATCAGGCGATGGTCGCGGGGCGCGGCCCTGGCAAAATTGGCGATCACCTGGGCCATGAAGGCGGCGTTGGTCTTCACGTCCGAGTGTTCGATGAGCTGGCTGTCGCCCTCGCGTTGGAGACAGGCCAGGAAAAACGGCCGCGAATCGGCCATGACGTCCGACGCCTCGCGGTTCCACTGACGCTGGCGCGCCAACCCGACGAAATAGCGCCGGATATGGCCGAAAATCTGCGGCCACAGAGGCACGGCATAAGGGTAGCGGTAGGTCGGAAACAGCGGTGTTCCCAGAACGACGCCGGTGAAGTAGCTGGTGATATTCACCGTATGATAGGGCGTTATGACCCCGATATGGGCCGTCTCCTCAGGCGCCGCGGCCAGATCGACGTCGCGATAAGCGCGCGGATCGCGGGGCATGCAGGAGTGGGCGTTGACTCCCGTCGGCTCAAGGGTGATCCAGTCGGGGCGATTATAGCCGTTCTCCAGCACCCAGGTCCGCACACCGTTTTCACGCGCGCAGGCCAGGGCCTCGGCGCTGAAAGCCATGGTGTCGCCAAACACCACCATGTCGGTGATCGACTGCTCGAACACCTGCCAGTCCAGCCATGAGCGCCAGAGCGGCCGGGGCACCCGCGGCCAAAGCGTGTCGGCAAATCCCCAGCTGACAAGATCGCCGCCGTTGAGAATGACTCGCAGGACGTCGGCGCCGGCCTGCCGAAGCTGTTTGGCGAAGCGGCGGCCAAAGGGCCCAGAGGGCAGGGTGACAAGCAAAAAGCGTCGGTTGGCCAAGGGCTTGCCCCTGGTGGCCGCGACCGGGCCGCCGACGCCCAGCCCACTCACCATATTCAGGTGCGGTGACGAAAACAAACCAACCAACCCCAGTTGCATGCGTCAAAGAAGCCGACCCGTCCGACTCTCGCCACACGGATCGCCGATCGACTTGCAGCACGCCGCGCCTGCAATATAACCTGACGCCCTACCGTAACGGTTTTGTTGGCCCAGCGAAAGCTTGGTTGTGGACCCAAGGGCAAATTGGCCCGAACACGCGTTCGTGTCGGCGACGTTGTCCTCGCGGGGACGGCGGCCATCGTCGGCTCTGTAAGGAGGGTAGTCCCCATCAAATCGCTTAGGGGTTTTGTTTCCGGCGAGGTCACGGGCGACGAGGACAGCGGCGCGCGCTTTGACGATGCGCCATCGGCCGCCGCCAATATCGTCTCCTCGGGGATCGGGGCGCCGGGCGAAAGCCTGGAGCGCCGGGAGGGGAGCGGGGCGCTGATCGACGCCGCCCGGATTCTACCCGAGTTGGCCAGGGCGGCTGACGTGAAGCGCGTCAACACCCTCGCCGGAGGCGTCGCCACGGCGCGGTCCGCCGACCTCGGCCCGGAGGACTCCGGCGTCACCGGCTTCTACGGCGTCCGGGCACGGGAGGAGAGTCTGTTGCGGCCGTCGGAAATCCTCTGCGCCGCCTTCGTCGAACAGAAGATGGCGGGTGTCCGCGGGGTCTATGAGATCGGCTGCGGGCTGGGGGTTCTCACTACGCTCCTGGCCATGCGCGGCGTACGCGCCGTCGGCGTGGAGCGCATCGGCGCCCGGCTGGCGACCGCCGAATCCATCGCCGCCGTCGTCCTGGAGCGATCGCCCGGTGGGTCGCGGCGGCCGCGGTTTGTCAAGGGCGTGTTTCCCGACGTCTTGCGCAAGGATACCAAGCTCGCCGCCAGCGTGGCGCTGGTGACCAATCTTCTCGGTACGGCGACGACCGAACAGCAGGAAGGCTTTGTGGGCGGCCTGCGAGCATTCGGCGCGGTGCTCATCGATGTCGAGCGGTTCTATGAGCGGCGCTCCACACGCGATCGGATTGAGGAACTTGAGGCGATGTTCACCCTGGCCGGCTTCGACCTTCCTCGTCTGGCCTTCGATCTGGGCTCGGGCGGCCGCTTCATGCTGTTCACCAATCCCAAGCCCCGGCGCCGCCTCGGCCTTCAGGCCCTGCTGGCCACGCTTGGCGCGGTTCGCGACGTGCCTGTGTCCGTGACGGCCTGATCGCGCGAAGGTGGCCAGAAGTAGGCGATACGACAACTGGACCGACGCCATCTTCGGTCTGGCGCCATATCTACCGACGGGTCCCCGACTGTGGGCGGCCAGGTGGGCGGCGGCCCGCGGTCTGGGCGCGCCGGCCTTGCGCGCGGCGCCGGACGATCCGCAGGTTCTGACCAGGCTCGGCCTGCACACCCAGGCGAGGGCCACCGTCGGCGGCGGGCGGAGATCGGCGCTGGCGCGGGCCGCCGCGGCTGCGGCGCTGGGCGACCTGCGTCAGACCCGCGCCGTGCAAGCGACCGACGGCGGTCTCTCCGCTCGGGTGCGACGGCTCCTGGCGTCGAGCGCGGCGCCGCACGATGCACGCCTAGCCTTGGCGCTCCTTCCGCGGACCGATTTCGCCGACCGGGCCGCCTGCGCCCTGGCGGCGGGCGACCTGCCCCTGGCTCAATCCCTACTGGCGCGCGCCGACGGGACCCAGCAGTCGCGCTATCTGGCCGGCGCCCTGGCCGCTTGGCGGGGCGACTGGCGCGTCGCGCGGGTCCTGCTCGACCGGGCCTTCGCCGCCGATGGCCTCTCGCCGCCGCTGGCGCAAGACAGCGATGAGGCCACCACGCTCGCCGCCTTTGCCGATGTCCGCCCTCCGGTCGGTGTGGAAGGCCCGCTGGTCTCGGTGGTGATGGCGGCCAAGGACACCGTCGCGACCCTTGACGTCGCGGTCGACTCCCTTCTGGCGCAGACGTGGCTCAATCTGGAGGTGATCGTCATTGACGATCGATCCAGCGATGCGACCCTCAAGGTGGCGCATGGCCTCGCGGCGCGGGACGGCCGCGTTCGCGTACTTTCCAACAACCACGCGGCCGGCGCCTACGGGGCCCGCAATTGCGGTATCGACGCGGCGCGCGGCGCTTTCATCGCCTTCCACGACGCCGACGACTGGGCCCACCCCCAACGCCTCGAACGTCAGATGAAAGTCCTGGGGCAGGACAAGGGATTGACGCTCTGCCGCCACTTCCGATTGGACCTCGCCGGCCGGCCGCTCTGTCCCCGGGTGTTCCCGTTCGTCCGCCTGAGCCCGATTACCGCGCTGGCGCGCGCCGAGGCTTTCGCGACCCTCGGGGGGTTCGACGAGGCGCCGGTGGGCGCCGATTCGGAGTGGCTGGCCCGTTTCGACACCCGCTTTGGCCGCCGCGCCGCGCCCAGGACCCGCGAGGTGGCTCTCGTCGCCCAGTGGGCGCCGCAATCCTTGAGCGCATCGGCGACCACCGGCCTGATCGGGGAAGGCCTTGAAGCGCGCGTGGCCTATGTCGAGACATGGCGGCGCCGGCAGGCCGGGTTGGGATAGGTCCGTACGCCGGCGCCGAGGGAAGGCTGGGTTTTGCGCCGTCGGCAAACAAGGTTTAACAGAGACCCATGCATCATCCGAGTTTGGTTTGGCAGGGCGCGAGTTAGCGTATGGCGGGCGCGAAGGACGGATGGGCCGGTTCCGGCGGCGCCGGTGTGGTCGGCGGTGCGCTTGACGAGGATGTCGCCGTTCGGCTGCGCGCCGAAAATGCCGCCCTGCGCCGGCGAATCGCCGATCTTGAGGCAAAAGTGGCCAAGGTTGAGGCCATGGGCGCCGAACCGGACGAGGCGGAGAGCCTGCGCTCGAAAAACACCGAGCTTCAGCCGCGGCTCGCCGAACTCGAGGCAAATCTCGCCGAGACGCGGGCGCTGCGGGCCGAACTGGACGAGGCGATCCGGCGCAATGAGGAAAAGCGGCAGGATCGCCGGGTTCTCGATCGCGAAATCGTCGAACTGCGCGGCATGCTGGCCGAGGCCGAACGGCAACTGGGCAACATTCGCCAGACCTTCGTCTATCGCATTGGCGACACCATCGTCTCGGCGCGCACTTGGAAGGGCTTCCGTCAGCTTCCGCGCCGATTGATCGCCCTTCGCCGCGCCTGGCGCGAAAAGCGCGGCCTTTCGGGGCGTGACGGGTTGCAGCAAAAGCGGCCGGCCGAGCGTCTGCGCTTCGTCGAAGAGACGCTCAAGGTGCTGGCGGAACAGGGGCTGGAGGTCGCCGCGGCCCAGGTGCGCGCCGTTCCCGAGCGCCATGGCGGAGACAAGGCCCGCGCCCTTGTGGAACTGGCATTGGGGGTGCGCCTCGAACATCCGGCCGAAGCCAGGACTCTGGGCGTCGAGGCGGCCAGCCTCGATCCTGACGAGCCGCGTCTGCGCGCCCTTGTTCTGGGACTGTTCGATCAGGGCGAGGTCCAGGCGCCGGCGGCCCTCCTGGCCTGCATGGGCGAAGGCCTGATGGCCAGACCCGCCGATCAGGTCCGGCGGGAAACCATTCTGGACCAGGCGCGACAGCTTTCCAGCCCACTCGTCTTTCCCTCGCCGTCGCCACCATTCTCCCCGGCATCGTTTTCCCAGGGGCCCATGCGCCTAGCCGTTGTCTCGCCCAGATCCTTGCCGCAGCATGCCGAGGCGATCACTTTCCGGGCCCAGGCGGTGATCGACGCCGCCCGCGAAAGTGGGCATGAAGCGCTGCTGGTGACAGCGCCGGGCTATCAATATCCGAAATCGGGCGATGGAGGGCCGGCGGCGCGCACGGTCGGGGCCACGCAGATCATTCGGCTTGCCGCCGGCGAGGCGCCGGGCGAGGCGTTCCAATCCTTCGTGAGCGAAACCGGCGCCGCCCTGGCGGCGCTCTTCCTGCGTCACCGGATCACTCACGTTCACGCGCTGGCCGGGACGCCGCTCGCCGCCGCGGCGCTCTGGGCGGCCAGGCGGGCGGGGGCGCGATTCATCCTCGACATCGGCGGGGTTCCCGCCTTCGGAGGCCACGCCCAGCCGGACTGGGCGGCGAGCGAGCGTTTCCGCGCCGGCTATCGCCTGTTTGCCGACGTGGCGCGCGGCGCCGACCAGGTGATCGTCCGCTCGGCGGCGGTGGCTCAAAGCCTGGAGGTGGATGGCCTGTTGGAACGCCCGCTGGTTGTCGAAGACGCCCTGCCGGCCGGCTTCACGCGCGCCTCGGCGGCCAGCGTCAGGGATATCCGCCGCGAACTCGGGCTCGCCGACCAGCGGCTGATCGGAGTCTTCGAGTCCATCGACGAGGATGAGGGTCTGGCCGACCTGGTGCGCGCCTTGCCGGCCATCCGTGAGGCCGAGCCGTCCGCCGCCATCTTCTTCTGCGGCTCCGGCAAGGGCGGCCAGAGCCTGCGCCAACTGGCCGCCCGCCTGGACGTCGCCGATCACGTCCTGATCCCGTCCGGATTCGTTCGTCAGCGGACCCCCGACTATCTGAGCGCTTTTTCGGTGGCCGTGTTTCCCAAGCATCGATCGCTGGTTCCGGGCCTTTCCGCGCCTTTCGAACTGCAGGCCGCCCTGTCGGTGGGCGCGCCGGTTGTGGCGACCGACAATACCTGGGCGCGGGACTGGATCAGCGATAGCGCGACGGGTCTTTCAGTCGAGGTCGGCGACGTGGACGGGTTGGCCAGCGCCATCCTGCGTCTGATGGGCGACGCCGATCTGGGCGAGCGGCTGGGCGGCGCCGGCCGCGCCCTCCTGGACGCCCGCGGCCGGCGCTCCGTCATCGACCCGACTATTCTCGCCCTGTTGGCCGGATCCAGCGGACGAGCGGCCGCCTGAGATCGGACGGACCCAGGCGGTCGTCCTTAGCCATGCCCTCGATCTTGATGTTTGAACCCCTCCCCGGAAATCACTGAAAATGCGCATACTGGTAACAGGGACAGCGGGGTTCATCGGCTTTCATCTGGCTAGGCGGCTTCTCGCCGACGGCCATGAGGTGATTGGGCTCGATGGGATGACGCCCTACTACGATGTCCGGCTCAAGCAGGCTCGGCACGCGATCTTGAAGAAACACAACGGCTTTTGCGAGCAAATATCGATGCTTGAGGATATGCCGGCGCTCGTTCGGATGGCCGAGGCGCGCAAGCCCGAGGTGATCGTCCATTTGGCCGCCCAGGCCGGCGTCCGCTACAGCCTGGAAAACCCTCGCGCCTATATCGAATCAAATCTGGTCGGGACCTTCAACGTCATGGAGATCTCGCGTACCTTGGCCGTGGAGCACCTGTTGCTTGCTTCCACCAGCTCGGTCTACGGCGCCAACGAGGTCATGCCGTTCGTCGAGACCGAGCGCGCGGACCATCCTCTGACCCTCTACGCGGCCACCAAGAAGGCCACCGAACAGATGAGCCATAGCTATAGCCATCTGTGGGGCATCCCGACCACGGTGTTTCGCTTCTTCAGCGTCTATGGGCCGTGGGGACGGCCGGACATGGCGCTCTTCAAGTTCGCCAAGGGTATCATCGAGGGCGTCCCGATCGATGTCTACAACAATGGCGTCATGGAACGCGACTTCACCTATATCGACGATTTGGTGGAGGCGATAACCCGCTTGATCGCCGTTGTTCCCGAGCGCGACCGGCCGGTGGCGGGCGGCATCGATTCCTTGAGCCCGATCGCGCCCTGGCGGATCGTCAACATCGGCCGAGGCGAACCGGTCAATTTGATGGACTTCATCGCACAAATCGAGACGTCGCTGGGGCGCAAGGCGGTCTTCAACTTCATGCCCATGCAGCCGGGCGACGTTTCGCGCACCTTCGCCAACGCTTCCCTGCTGGAAGCTCTGACGGACTATCGGCCCTCGACCCCGGTCGGTGTCGGCGTCGCCGCCTTCTGCGACTGGTACAAGGAGTATCATGGCGTCGATTGAACCGCTCGCCGCCGGCCGCGACCAGGGAGAGGCCGGCCCCTCGGCCCAACCTTCGGACCCGGTCGGCGATGCGGTGGCGGCCGGCCACGAGCATCCGGGCCCGGGCGATTTCACCCTGCGCGCCGCCCAGGCCGAAGCGCGGGACATGTTGGCCAAGGCTAGGGCCGATGGGGGATTTCGCGCTTCCCTGCCGAGAGTTCTGGAACTCGTCCGCCAGCACCCCGACGCGGAAGCTCTGCAGATCACCGCCGCGAGGCTGATCATGGAGGATGGCGACAGTCGCCGCGCCCTGACCGCCTGGACCGGGGTTCACCATCGCTTTCCCGCCGCCGCCGAACCCTTCCGCATGATGGTGCGCATGACGATGCGCGAGCATGGCGAGAAGGCCGCCGAAGCCCTGATGCACGAACGCATCCCCGACCCGGCCAAGGTCGCGGACGAGGCGGGCCTGATGGCCTTGGCGTTCGGCCGCGAGGAATTGGGTCTTCTCGCCGAGGCCGAGGAGGCCTTTCGACGCGTCACCCGCCACCATCCTTATTCTCGCTCGCCCTGGCGCCAACTTCTGCGCCTTCAGGAAGCGCGCGGCGGGGTTCTGAGCGCCCAGCACACCTCGGCCGAGGCCATGGCCGCGTGCGGGACGGAGGAATTCGCCCTGGCCCACGCCCGCCTGACCCGCGAGATCCAGATTCTCGAAAGCTTCGCGCCCAATGCGGTGATGGACGACGCCCCCTTCTCGGTGAAGGCGCTGAACGCCATCTTGGCCGATATCCTCGTCGCGCGGCGCGCTCGGCCACCCGAGGCGCGTCGGCATCTGGCCTCGACCCTGATGGTCAGCGGATCGCTCGGCTCGGGCGGGGCGGAGCGCCAGCTGGTGACCACGGTGCTGTCGCTCAACGAGGCGGTGTGCGAGGGCCGGCCGATCGGCGGCTATGAGCTGGTCGGGCCCGTCGGCGTCGTCTGTCGCTCGCTGGGCGGCAAGCAGGACAACGACTTCTTTCTCGAAACCCTGACCGGCGCCGGCGTCGAGGTGACCGACTACAGCCGTCTGGAGCCCTTCGGCGGTGGCATCCGCCACTCCCGATTGAAGCCCTTCTGTTCGGCCATCGATTTTCTGCCCCCGCGCATGAAGGAGGGCGTCACCCAACTGGTCGATTTCATGCGCTTCGAGGCGCCCGACGTGGTGCATATCTGGCAGGACGGCATGGTCTTCGCCGCCGGCCTCGCCGCCTTGATGGCTGGGGCGCCGCGCATCGTCCTGTCGGTCCGCACCCTGCCGCCCACCGACCGGGTCAACCGCTGGCGCCTTGAGTTGGAGCCGATGTATCGCGCCCTGCTCAGCGCGCCCGGCGTGGTCATGACCGCCAACTCCACCTTGGCGGCGCGCCGCTACGAAGAATGGCTGGGCATGGCCAAGGGATCGGTGCCGGTCATACACAACGGCGTGGAGCGCCTCTCCGAAGATCCGGCCCCCGGCGACGAGGCGATGTGGACGGCCTTCACGCGACGTACCGCGGACGCCGACTTCACCGTTGGCGGGGTCATGCGGCTCGACCACAACAAGCGGCCTCTGGAGTGGCTATCGGTGGCCGAACATCTGCATCGACGCCATCCCAAGGTCCGGTTCATCGTTGTCGGTGACGGGGCGCTGCGCCAGGAGGCCCAGGAATACGCCACCCGCCTGCATTTGTCGGACCGGGTTCTGTTCACCGGCCGGTCCGGATCGGTGGGCTATTGGCTGGCCCGCATGGACGCCCTGATGCTGCTGTCGCGCTTCGAAGGCATGCCCAATGCGCTGATCGAAGCCCAGCTCGCCGGAATACCGGTGGTCACCACCCCGGCGGGCGGCTCGGCCGAGACGGTGATCGACGGCAAGACCGGCTTCGTGCTTTCCAGCGCCGAGAAGCCCGACATCGACGAGGCCGCCGATCTTCTGATAGCCTTGATCGCCTTGAGCGTCGAGGATCGCCGCGCCCTGGGTGAAACCGCACGGGCCTGGGCCGAGCGGTCGTTCTCCGTGGAGACCATGCTGCGGCGGACGGTGGATGTGTTCATGGCCCCTTACGACACGCCGCTGCTGGCGTCCGATCCGCCGGGCTAGGCTTGAGGCGGTAGGCGCCGCGCCCGATCAGGTGGCGGCCAGACCGGGAAAGTCCCGCCGGTATTCGCTCAGGAGTATTCGCGCCACCCTTTGCGAGCTCTCATGAGCCGCGGCGATCTCGTGAATTTCGGGGGGCAGTTCTGGAGCGTCGGACGGCCGTACGACCAGGGTGGAATCCTGCCTCAGGCCGCGCACATCGACCCCGATATTGCCGCCTATGAAATGCCCGAGCCGAATGCTGCCCAGAACGTCCGGTTCGATGGGAATGTCCAGCAGAGACGCGAACCGGCGAATGTGTTGGTCCGGATCGGCCACGAAGCCGTCCCAGTTGAAAACGACCCTTCGACCGGTCGGCCGGATGACCCGCAGGTGGGCGAGATAGGTGGCCGCCCAACGATCCAGCACCGAAGCGGCCCATTGCGGCGTTACCTGGTCGCCCCAATCCGGCCGCCGAAGTTGCTGCTTGAACAGGGACCGCAGGAAATTGACTGGCGTCTTGTAGGACAGGACATAGTCGAATCTGAATAGAGGATCCTTCTCGGAATAAATCGGGACGTTCTTATCCGAAGTAACCAAATTCTTCACGTCAAGGCGGTCGGCGATCTTGGCGTACCAGCCAGTCGCGTCGGCCGCCAGGCCGAGGCGGAACGGCACATCGAAGTATTGGCAGTTTCGCGCGCAGACGCGGCAGGCGATCGGCCATTTCTCGAGCGGCAGGGATGTTTCCGTGATGCTTCCACGAAGGCCATCGGCTTCGCGGGTGTCGGTCAACCAATGAGTTTCGCCGGCGAACGCGAAGCCCGGCGTCGATCCCAGAATGACCCCCAACGTGGTCGAGCCACAATAGGCCGCGCCGCCGATCGCCAGGTGACGATAGCCCGCCATGGTGTCGCCCGCCGCGAGTTCCGCCCCCAGAGACCGCACCACGAGCCGCGCCTGGACCAGTCCTGAAACCGACGGCGGTTCTTGTATCCGTTCGATCGCCGCCTTGGCGGTCTTGGGGTCCCGCCTGGCGACGGCCAAATCCGCGAGGTCCCGCGCCAGGGCGCCAGACATCGGCTCACGGTCCTCGACCACGGTGGCCAGCCGCTCGGCCGGTCCGTACCGCTTGCGCTCCATGAGGATCGCGAACAGATGCTCGGCGGCGTCCTTGGACGGATCGCCGGCTCTCCAGAGGCGTTTGTAGGCGGAAAACGCGGCGACGCTCGCGCCGGCGAGGTGACGGACACGCGCCAGCAGAGCCAGGATGTCGCGATTGTCCGGGGCCAGGCGATAGGCGGCCTCGATCGGCTCCAGCCCCTCCAGGGGGCGTTTCAGATTCAGGGAAAGGACGCGGGCCTTGAGGGTGAGAAGCTCGACACGACGGCCGCCGTCGGGCCCCAGCAGCGCCTGGTCGACGACGGCCAGCGCCTCTGGATACCGCTTCTTGCCGCACAGCCCGTCGGCCTGCCGAAGTGATCTGGTTGAGGCGACGCCGTCCATCTGGCTCCCGATGCGGAGGGGTTGAAGGTCCGGGCCGGCGAGGCCTCCGTTGCGGTCCGGCCAGGAACTATCGCCCGCGAACGCGCCGCCGTGACCGTCTTATGACGATATGGCCGAGGATGGAAAGCCTTGACAGACTCGATGAGTTCCCGGCGTTACGGCCCTCGCGTCCCCCACCCAGTTCGATGCCGATGAAACCTGAACCGCTTACGCCACTGGAACCGCGCATCGCCGAAGTCGTCGCGACGATCGCCGACGAGGCCCAGAGGGCGCTTTTCCAGCGGGTGGTCGCAGGCATCGATGTCGATGCTCACCGCCGGCTGCAGGAAATCCACGCGGCGGCCACGCTCAAGAGCGCGCCGGGCTTCATCTACAAGTATATGGATGTTTGCTACTGGATAAAGGACAAGGTGGCGCGCGTGTTCAGCATGGGCCTCGTCAATGCTCCCCCCGCGCGCATCCTGGATCTGGGCACCGGCGGCGGCCACTTTTTGGCCGTGTGCAACGTCCTGGGGCATGAGACGATCGGGCTCGATCTTGAAGTCCCCCTCTACGTCGAACTGTGCGCGCTGATGGGCGTCGATCGGCGAACCTATCGGGTGGAGTCCGCCGAACCTCTGCCGTCCAACCTGGGCAAGTTCGACCTGATCACCGCGTTCCAGATCAAGTTCGACGCCCTCGGAGTCGATGCCAAACGCCGGTATGTGTACTGGAGCCTGGCCGATTGGCGTGATTTCATCCACGGCCTCACCAGCGAGCGGATGCGCTATCCTGGCCGCCTCTTTCTGGACCTCAACAGCCGAGTCTTGCCGGACAACACGCGTGAACCCTTCATGGATGTCATCGCGGCCTGTCGGGCGGCGGGGGCCGGGGTCCTCAAGGCCAACAGCGAATTGCAGTTCCACGTTCATGGACCCGTCAGCCTGGACCCCGGCCCGGCGGAGAATTCCCGCGCCGCCGGTTGAGACGGTCGGAAGATCGGCGCTCCCGTCCGGCTCAGAACCGCGCTCGGGCCCGGCGGCGCAGACTCTCCCACAGGGCGCGCCAGTAGCGCAGGCGGCGCGGGCCGGTGTCGGGCGCCTGCCGGCGGTCGCGCTCCAGGAAGGCAATGAGATCTTCCACCCGACAGGGCAGGCCGCTCTGGGGGTCGATGTAGATCGGATAGGCGATCAGGGCGCCGGCGATCAATTCCACCAGGGTCAGGGTTCGCGTGCGCCTTGGAAAGTTCAGGGTGTCGTGGGTAAGGCCCCAGCCGGCGAAGAACGGCCGCCCGAAAGTCCACACCGGTTTGCCGCGCAAGAGGGCCTCGAAGCCGGCCAGCGAGGTCATGGTCGCCACGCCGTCGGCCAGACCCAGGCAGGTGTCGATGTCCGCCTCCCTGGCCACCGCGTCGGCCAAGCGTGCGACGTCGGCGCCCGCTACCGCGCCAATCCGGTTGCCGGCCTCGACGTCGGGATGGGGCTTGAAGACGATGAAAGCCTCCGGATGGGCCGCGCGGGCGGCGGTTAGAAGGCCCAGATTGCTGCGAACGCTCTCGCAGCCCTTGAGGATCGATTTGTCGTTTTCGACCTGGCCGACCACCAACAGCTTGAACCGGTCGCTCGGCCAGTCGGGCGCCGCTGAATGTTCCGTCCACAGATTATACTTCGAGAGGCCGGCGGCCACCAGGCGCTCGCCCAGGGCGCCGGCGCGGGCGAGGGTCGCGTGATCGAAGTCGGCGTCCTGCAGCAGAACCTCCAGCCGCGAGGGCCGGGTGGCGTCGTAGTAGACGCCCAGATCATCAAGCACGACCGAGGCGGCGCGATGGAAATCCGACCCCAGGCCCCGAGAGCGGATGAAGCCGTCCTCCATACGCAGGACCGGCGCGCCGCCGGCTTCCAGGGTCGCGGCCAGGGCGGGGGTTTCGCGGGCGGCCCAGAACACGACCCGGCCGCCGCGACGCCCGGCCGCCTTCACCGCTGACGAGGCGCGGGAAAAGAAGGCGGTTTCGCCGCGCGGCGAATAAAGCAGGGTGCGGGCCGAACCGTGCTTCCACGGTGCGTAGCCCAGGCATGCGGTGTAGCCGGCGTGACGATCAGACCGGTCGCGGAACTCCACCAGCCGCTCGATGGCGGCCTCGGCCTCGCTCGGCTCGCCGGTAAGCGGGTCGATATAGCGGGCATAGCGCAGGTAGGCGGCGGCGAATATCTCTTCGACCGTGCGCCGCGTCGTGCGCCGCGAGCAAGTGATCTCGTCGGCCGTGGCCCCCCAGCCGGCGTAGAAAGGCAGGCCAAAACAGCGGACCGGCAGGCCGCGGATAAGGGCCTCGAACCCGGTCAGGCTGCTCACCGTATAGACGGCGTCCACCCGCGCCAGGAGGTCGGCGATCCGGCAATCCTCGTCCAGGACCAGGGTCCCCGCCAGCGCCGCCGGGGCCAAGCAGCCGCGCTTCAGTCCGGCGGCGACGGCCGGGTGGCGGCGCACGACGATTTGGGCGTCCGCCTCGTCGCGCCGTGCGGCGGCGATCATGCAGGCGAAAGCGGTCTCGTCGGCCAAGCCCCCGGCTATAGAAGCGTCACCGGACGTCTGATCGATCACCAGCACCCGCCGGCGGGTCGTCCGCTCCAAAGCGCCGACGCGCAGGGGAGGGGCGGCGTTGGTCTTGGAAAGACCGGTCTCCACCAGACGGGCCATGACCGAGCGGGCGCGGGGGAGCAGGGCGCCGCCCTCCCACCCCGGCGCCTCCAACAGGCCCTCAAGCCGTGAGGCCGAACGCGCGTCGTAGTAGATCCCCAGGTCGTCGGCCACCAAGCTGATCGGCGGCGCGCCGGCCTCGCCCAGGCCGACCGAGCGCAGGAACCCGTCTTCGAGCGCCAGATACGGCCAGCCGCGGGCTGCGGCGAGGCGGCGGGCGTAGCGGGCCGTCGCCTTGAATCCCCAGCCGGCGACGCTATCGACCTCGCCGGTCGGCCGTGGCGATCGAACAAGGCTCCGGCACTCGGGCAGGAAGCCTTCCAGATGTCCGATTGCGGCGACACCGGGCGCCGGGACCAGTGTCGCCTCATAGCGCGCCTGAAGCGGCGCACCGCCCACGCCAGCTAGCGACATGCCCGATCCCGATCGATCATCCGGCGCCCTTCATGCCGTCGTTTGCCGAGGGCGCGCAAGAGCGCCGGGACGCGGCGAGGATTGTGGATATCCCGCCATCTGTCGGTCGGCCCTCGGCCGAGGGGCGTCTTGGGTCCCTCGGCCGATGTCTCTAGAACTTCGAGACGGCCACGGCGGCGATCGCCGACTGATACAGGATCTGGGTGAGGGCGGTAGCGACGTCGATAAGGTGGCCCGTAAGATGGACGGTGACCAGGATTCGGTCGCCGGGTTGCACCACGCCATTGATCTCCGTCGAGCCGTCCGGATGGATGACCAGGATACGGCTCTTGTCGGCGATCTGGCCGAAGCCGCCCGCCTTTTGCACGTAATCTTTGACGCGCAGGCCGGGCTGATAGATCAGCGCCTGGGGCTCGGTCACCTCGCCGCCGATGGACACCACCTGCGACTTGAAGGGAATGACGACGATGTCGTTGGGCTCCAGCGACACCTGGCTCAGGTCGGCGCCGGGCGGGAAGGCGACATCGCCGATCGGCTGAATCTGGCTGGCGTAGGTGATGTACTGCTGGATGGCGGCGGCTTGGGCGGCGACGGCGGTGACATCGGCGGCGATCGGAGCCTGCTGAGTGTAGGCCGCCTTTTGCAGGCGCGCCAGGGCCTCGCTCAGCAGCTGTTTCTGGCTGAAGGCGACGCTCACCCGCTGCAGGTGGATCCAGCGCCGGTCGGCCCTGGAATCGAGGGGGATACGGGCCAGCATGGCGCCCAGGGTGGTGGTGTTGGGGACCACGTATGAGGCTGGCCCCTGGTAGGCGCCGGTCACCTGAACAACCACGGTGGCGGCGATGGCGTCGGCCGAGAAGCCGACCCGGTCGCCGTCGAGCAGCGGCAGGCGGGCGAAATCATGCACGGTGACATAGGCGTTCAAGGGCTGGGCGTCCCTGAAGCCGAGCAGGGCCACATAGTTCACTTCGGGCCTGGGGCGCGCGTAATAGAGAATCTCCTCGCCCTTGCCGGCGGGCCCGGCCAGTTCAAAGGTGAAGGGAGCGCGGGCGACGCCGCTGACCGCCACCACCGGACCCTGCTGGCCTATCACGATGGTGTCGTTGTTGTGCAGGGCGACCGGGGTGATGTGGCCGGTGCGCAGGAACTCATAGAGGTCGATATGGGCGACGGTCACCCCGTTGCGCAGCACGGTGATGTTGCGATAGCTGCCCTGGTTGGGGTCGATGCCGCCGGCGCGCTGCAAAAAGGCGATCACCGAATCCGAACCCAGCCCCGCATAGGGGCCCGGGGCGACCGCCGGGCCGGTCACGAAAACGGTTATCGGCACCGTGGTCACCGCCGCGGCATAGACGTGAACCTGGCTCCGGTAGACCGCCGAGGCGGCGGCGTTGACCTTGGCGTTGATGGTCCCGGCCGTCAGTCCGGCCAGCTTCACTGGTCCCACCCCGGGCACGAAGACGTTGCCGTTGGTGTCGATGGTCACGGTGGTGTTGGAGTCGGGCACGCTGCCGAACAGGGCGATGGTGACCTGGTCGCCGGGCTTCATGATGTAGGTGGGATCGACGACGTTGGTCGGCGCGGCGGCGATGTTGGCGCCGGTGAACAGTTGCGAGCCGAACGGGGCGGGGCGGATGCCGGCGTTCTGGTATTGCAGCAGGGTGGTGGGCGCGGGCGTGGCCGGATTGGCGCCGATCAGGGGGGCGGGCTGGGACACCGCGCCCGCCTGCGCCGCCGTCTGGGTGGCGCCCGCGACGGTCGCGACGGCCGGGGCGGTCGCCGGCTGATAGGTCGGGGCGACGGGCTGCGGCGTCGCCGGGGGCGACTGGACCGGTATGCCCGGGGGCGGCGGATTTGGCGTCGTCTGCGCGCTGGCCACGGATAGGCCCGAGGCGGCGAGGATCACCCCGGCGACGAGCGCCAAGCGAACGCCTCCGCGTCCTTTTCGAACCAGGTCAGTCAAAGCACTTATCATTGCAGGTGATCCTTGATCACGGACAAGCCGAGCGAGCCGGCGCCCAGGAGAAGGGCGGAGGCCAAGGCTACGGCGATGACGTTTAAAAAGCGTATCCAGTAGTCCGAGGCCTCCGCCATGATCGGCGGAATATAGGGTACGACAAAGTCCACGTTCTGGTTTTGGGGTTGGGCGGCCACCAGGGCGGTCTCGGCGGCGAAATAGTTCTTCTGGGCGAACTGATAGTCCAGCAGCGCCGCCTGAACCTGGATGTCGTGCTCGGATTGCGAAGCGCCTGGCGCGGCCTTGGCCTTGGCGATCGCGGCCTCGCGTTGCGCCTCCAGGCTGGCGATCTGCGACTGTATCGACTTGGCCTGCGGCGCGGTGGGATTGAACGACGCCTGCACCGCCGCCTGACTGACCTTCAAGGTGGCCAGCTGGTTGTCGATCTGGCCGACCAGGGCGACCGCCTGGGTGGCTTCGGTGCCAATGGTCAGGGTGTTCACGTTACCCTGGAGGTCGGTGATCTTCCGGGTGGCCGCGTCGTAGTCCTTTTTGGTCGAGGCGACCTGGGTGATGGCCAGGTTCAGCGAGCCCTGCTGAACCTGCTTGTTGAGGACGTCTTCGACGGCCTTGGCGGAGGCCAAAACGCCCTGCGTCAGACGATACGATTCCTGAGGCGAGTAGGCGAAGACCTGCACGACGACGTCGGCGGCGGTGCTGTCGTAGGCCGCCTTCATATGGCTGTTCCAGAACCATGTCGTCCATTCGATCGACGAATTGGGCGACAGATAGGCGAAGGGGTCGAGGCTGAAATGGCTGAAGGCCTGGCTAAATCCATAGTGGGCCTTCAGATCGGGAATCGCCGCCGGCGACACCAGATAGTTGACCACCAGGCGCGGATCGGTGGTCGCCGCGGCCCCCGACAGGCTCGAAAGGCCTAGGCCGGCCAACACGCCGGACGAAGCCGGCTGGGCGCCGCGGATAGAGAAGGTGGTGTCGGTCTCGTACTGCGGCGGGGTGATGACGGCGTAATAGATCGTCGCCAGCAAGGTCGGGCCGAGCACCCAGATGGCGACCGAACGCAGGGCATTGCGCCGCTGCTCGCGGCGCACCAACTCGCGGGGCGTGGGTTGATTGGCTTGAGGGGTGGTGTTCACGAAATCGCTCGCAGGTAGTTCTCGTTTGCCTCATCGATCGTATCGTACATCGTGAGTTTCCCTCCGTTTAACACGCCGGCCTTCGTGCAGTACTGCTTGATCATGTTGATCGCGTGGGACACCATGATCACGTCGGAGCCCGCGCGCCGTTCCTCGAAAATCCTGATGGCCTTGCGTTGAAACGCCACGTCCCCGGCGGCTAGCGCCTCGTCGATGACATATACCTGGAATCTCACCGCCATGCTAAGGGCAAATGCCAGCCTGGAGCGCATCCCGGTGGAATAGGTCTTCACCGGCTCGTTCATCGAGGGGCCAAGTTCGGAAAAATCGGCGACGAAATCGGTCACCTCGTTGATGTCCGCGCCGTAGATTCGACACACGAATCGAAGGTTTTCCGCCCCGGTCAGGCTGCCAGCGAACGATCCGGCGAACCCCAGCGGCCATGAGCAGGCGACATGACGGCGCACGATGCCGAAGCTCGGACCCTCGCTGCCGCAAATGATGCGCAGCAAGGTCGATTTGCCGGCCCCGTTCTGGCCCAGGATACCGATGCTCTCGCCACGCGGAAAGGTCGCGGTGACACCGCGCAGAACGTGGATTCGCCCGTGCTTGCCTGGATAGGTTTTCTCGATGTTGATGAGTTCGATCACGTCAGCGCCCCTCGTCCGAGTGCCCGACCAGGCGCAAATACCAATCCATCAGCATGCCGAGGAGCAGGAGCACCGCCCCGAAGCTGATCGGATACCAAGGATTGTAGGAGGTGCTGACGAAGCCCGGGATGGAGGCGGTTCTGATCCACTCCAGCATATGGGCCATGGGAAGGACTTGGGCGAGGCTGCGGAAACCCGTCGGCAGCGACTGCAGAGTGAAGAATATGCCGGTCGCGAAATACATCGGGCGGCTCAGGTAGCCCCACACCTGCTGCCACAGCGGCCAGATCCGGGCGAAATTGGCGCTGAATATCGCCGAGCAAAAGACAAAATAGAACAGCGTAATGACGGCGGAGGCTTGTAATATCGCGACCCGCTGCCAATGCGAAAACGGCTCGCCCGTCGTAAACCTTAAACCTATTATAAATATGATTGTCACGACCACCAGAGTTGCTGAGTCTAGAAGGACTCGGGCAATGATCACATCGAAAACCGAAACCTGCGGGTAGGTCAGCAATGGCGTATTCGCGCGCGCCGCGCTGGCGGACCTGGCGACGGTATTGCGCCAGAAATTATACGGCAGTATGCCTGTCACCAGGAATACCGGCAGGGTGGCCGGAACCGGAATCACCCTCTGGAGCAGGCCGAAAATGATCCAGAACATCCCCAGTTGAATCAAGGGGTCGAACAGGGCCCAAAGATAGCCGAGGTCATTTTTGCCGTAGCGCGTTCGCGATTCGCGGAGCATGAGGGCGTACACCACCCGCCACATGACCGTCAGATTGTTGCCCAGGGTCGGGCTCGCCGGCGCCGCCGCCGCCGGCGCGGCCGGGAATGACGATTCGGAACTCATCGGCTGGATCGTTCCGTGGAGTGGTGGGCCGCCGCCAAATCCTTACCGCCCCTTTCGCCGCCGCGCTTGGCGGCTCCCAACTTCGCCCCCGATAGCTCACCGCACCCCAGGAGGCAAGGTGGCTGGTCTCT
This sequence comes from Caulobacteraceae bacterium, assembly GCA_039936215.1. Taxonomy (GTDB): domain Bacteria; phylum Pseudomonadota; class Alphaproteobacteria; order Caulobacterales; family Caulobacteraceae; genus Acaudatibacter. The sequence continues at coordinate 22,581 of JBDTIW010000100.1, forward strand.
TGCCGGTGGGCGACCGCCCCTTCATAGGGGTGGAAAGCGTTGCTTTTCGCTTAAATTGGCCGGCCCGCGGGCGTGGCGGTCAAGCGGGCGCGTAAAAGGAGGCCCTATGTTGGAGTTGAAGCCACTGGAGCCGCTCGATCGGCGGGTGGCCGAGGTGGAAGCCAGTATCGCCAGCCCCGAATTCAAAAAAATATTCAGGGCGGCGGTCGATCGCATCGATGCGGAGGAATACCTACGGCTACAGGCAAAATGGCAGGAACATCTTGTCCATTTCAATCCGAAATTTGTCTATAAATATTTTGACGTGTGCTTTTGGATAAAAGACAAAATCCAGCGCGCCAAGCGACTCGACCTGTTCGACCGGCCGGCCTTACGCATCTTGGATCTGGGAACCGGCGCGGGCCACTTCCCGGCCGTGTGCGCGGCGCTGGGCCATGAGGTCGTCGGTCTGGACGTCGAGGTGGCGCTTTACGCCGATCTCGCGCGGTTGATGAAGGTGGACCGCCGCATCTTCGCGCTCGCCCCGCGCCGGCCGCTGCCCGATCTGGGCCGCTTCGATGTGGTCACCGGGGTGGCCGTCAGTTTCGATTCCTTGGGCCGGGACGGCGCCCAGGCGCGCCGCTATTGGACGCTCGACGACTGGGCCTGGCTTATCCGGCATCTGAGCGAAGAGCGGATGCGCTACCCGGGCCGCCTCTATTTCGAACTCAACTACCAGGTGTTGGCCGATGGCGCCCTGCGCTACGATCAGGCGCTGTTGCAGGCGTGCGCGGCGGCCGGCGCCGAGGTTCTGGCCGACAAGGGCCGCATTTCCTTTGCCGTGAACGGACCGATCGTGCTTGGCCGAGACGAGCCGACAGACCCCTTGGCCGAGCGGCCGATTCGGAGCGCGACATGAAGGTCCTGATCTTCGACAAACTGGACCTCGCCTGGTCCGAGATCACCCTTGAAAATCCCTTCAACCACACCTACGCCCCATCCCTGTTCGCTGGCGTCAAGCTCCAGGGCTTCCCCGTTCCCGGCGCCGCGGCGGCGCCCAACGACGAAATCGAGGTGACGGCCGGCGGGCTCCGATTCCCGCGCTATGGCGCCTACCGGGTGCTGGGCGGCTTCGGGGCGGCCAAAATCCTGCTTATCGATCCGGCCGCCGGGGCGGACGAACGGATCGTGGCCATCTCCACCTTCACCGCCCAGGCCAGTTGGCACTCGGCCGCCGACACCAATCTCTGTTTCGAGGCGGTGGAACGCAAGGGCGAGATATGGCGCGGACCTTTCCTGCTGGCCCGCATCGTCGAGAAGCTGTTCCACAGCGACCAGCCCTTGGCCCTCCACTGCGGCCATATCGTCGATTGCCTGGCCTATCTGCTGATCAGGGACGGCCACGCCTGCCGCAAAGTCCTGCTGAGAAACGACCAGAACGTCGGCCACATATTCATGGACGTCTATTTGACCGACGCGAAAACCTGGGCCTATGTGGATCCCGATTTCGGGGTGATGCTGCGACACGGCGACCGCTACATATCCTCCCACGAAGTTCTGGAATTGCGCCGGGACGGCCGGGACGGGGAGATCGAGATCGTCGACATTGGCCAGAAGTGCTTTCCCTATCCGGTCTATAATTTTCCGGTGTGGTTTTCCGGCCACTTCTCCTGGCGCCCCGAGATGATGAAGACCATTTCGTTCGCCCTCAGCCCCTACTACCGGAGCACGGTGATCGAGAAGGGTTTCGAAGGCATCGAGTTCTACGGCTTTCGCCTGTCGGAAGAACCCCGCCCTTCCCTGATGACCAGCCGCCTGGGCGCCATCGATCCCCTTGCGCCTCCGCCGCCGTGACCCGAGCCCCGCCCCTTGGGGCTCCCTTTACCGCGTGACTCCGAAAGCCCGGCGATATTCGCCCTCGAGCAGGCGCATGACCCAGTTCGAGAAGGGATGCTCGAGCGCTTCCTCGACCGCATCGGGCGGGAGGTCGGGGGCGCTGGAGGGGCGCAGAACCAGTCTTGGATCAGCCCTTAGGGCGCGCACGTCCAGACCCATGTTGCCGCCGATAAGATGCGCCAAGCGAATATGCCCCAGAACGGCCGGATCCAGCGGGATGTCCAGCAGGACGGCGAGCCGCCGCATATGGTGCGCCGGTTCGGCGACGAAGGCTTCCCAGTTCACCGCCACCCGGGCGCCGCTCTGGCGGACGGTCTTCAGATAGGCGAGATATTTATGCGCCCAGCGGTCGAGGTTGGCGCCAACCCAGGTCTTGGGGAGCGGCGCGTCGGAGCTCTGGCGGGTATGCTGTTTCAGCAGCGAACGCAGATGCTGGACAGGAGACTTGTACAAGATGATATGATCGAACCTGAAGAGAGGGTCTCTCTCCCAGTATAGCTGCAGGTTCTTGTCGGCGGTCACCAGATTCTTGACCCCCAGGCGGTCCGCGATCTTGGCGTACCAGCCGGTGGGATCGGCGGCGAGGCCGAGGCGAAACGCGGCGTCGAAACATCGACAGGCGGGGCCGCAGACCCGACAGGCAATGGGCCACCTTCCCGGCGCGATGGCGGTGGTGAGAATGGATTCCAGGCTGAGCGCCGGGGTGCGAACATTGGTCAGCCAATGGGTTTCGCCAGCGAAGGCGTAGCCCGGCATCGAACCCAGGACGACCCCCAACGTCGTCGATCCGCAATAGGCCGCGCCGGAGACGGCCAGGTGACGATGGCCGGCCATGGTGTCGGGTCCCGCGAACTCGGTTTGCAGGGCCAAGGCGATGACCCGAACGGAATCTCGCTGGGCGCCGCCGAGCGCTTCGCCTGCGGCGTCGATCGCCGCCAGGGCGCCGGCGGGGTCGCGCCGGGCCAACGCGATCTCGGCCAGATCGCGGGCCAGGGTCCCCGAGGCCGGACCCTCGGCCGCCAGCAGCGCCGCCACGCGCGCCGCCGCGGCGTAGCGCTTGCGGCCCATGAGGGTGTCGAACAAGCCGCGCGCGGCGCGCCCGCTCCGGTCGCCGGCCCGCCAGAGCCGCTTGTAGACGGCGAAGGCCGAGGCGGCGGCGCCGGCCATCTGGCGCAGGCGGGCCAGGGTCTCGGCCACCGCCGCGTTGTCGGGCCGCAGGCGGTGCGCCGCCTCGATGGCGTCGAGGCCCGGGCGCGGACGTTTCAGGTTCTGGACCAGGACGCGACCCTTGAGAGCGAGCAGTTCCACACGCGCTTTGCCCGCCGCCGCGCCATCCCCCGCCAGAGCTTCGTCGATGGCCTCGACGCAGGCGCGCCATTCACGCCCGGCATAGAGCGCCCTGACGCGCGCGGTAGGCGAAGGCCCCGCCTCGGCGGGGGTGATGATCTGGGACAAGGCGCGCCCTTGGCGGTTCAAA
>JBDTIW010000101.1:0-10236 GCA_039936215.1 Caulobacteraceae bacterium
GCCCAATTCCTCTCGCCTTGACACTTCATGATTCATCATGATGAAACGCAAGGAAGGAGATTTCCCCCATGGCCGCCGCCGAGCGTGAAAAGTTTGCGACCCAGGTCAATGCCGAAACGCTCGCGCAGGTGCGCCGGATCGTTGGGAACGAGGGCCGGCAGCTTCAATCGCTGATCGACGAAGCGCTCACCGACTTGCTTGAAAAGCGCAGACAGTCTGGGCCACACCCGTATGTCATGTCGGCGTACCAACGTAGTCACGATAACTATGGCGAGCTTTACAAAAAACTCGCGCGGTGAGCCGCGTCGCGGCGGCGAGCCAACCGCCAGGGACGGAATCTACCCCGCCTCCCCCAGCGCCAGCCTCTCCCTGAGCTCCCGCTTCAAGAACTTGCCGCTCGCGTTGCGCGGCAGGGGTTCGTCCAGGAACCAGATGTAGCGGGGGATCTTGTGTTTGGCGGTGATGGCGGCGAGGTGGGCGCGGAGGGATTGCGCGGTGAGCGCCACGCCGTCGCGCGCGACCACGGCCAGGCCCACCTCCTCGCCCAGCCGCGCGTCCGCCACCCCGAAGACGCAGCACTCGGCCACCGCGGGGTGGCGATAGACGCACGCCTCGACCTCGGCGCAGTAGATGTTCTCGCCGCCGCGCAGGACCATGTCCTTCTTGCGATCGACGATGAAGATGAAGCCGTCGGCGTCGATGCGCGCCACGTCGCCGGTGTGCAGCCAACCGTCGGTGATGGTCTCGGCGGTCGCGTCGGGCCGGTTGACATACCCCTTGATGATCTGAGCGCCGCGCACCCATAGCTCGCCCACCCCGCCCACCGGCACGGCGTGGCCGTCGTCATCGACGCACTTGGCCTCGTAGCACGGCATGGCTGGGCCGGCGCTGTCGGGTTTGTCGATGAAGAAGTCGGCGGAGACGGCGGTTATGATGCCGCAGGTTTCGGTCATGCCATAGCCGGTGTTGGGCCGGGCGGTGGCGATGGCCTCGTCGATCCTGGCCACCAGATCGGGCGGCAGTTGCGCCCCGCCGCCGCCCAGGGTCGCCAGGCTGGAGAGGTCGTGGCGGGCGAAGTCGGGATGCGCGATCAGTTCGCGGGCCATGACCGGCACGCCGCTCATGGCGGTCACCTTCTCGCGTTCGATGAGCCGCAGGGCCTCGCCGGCGTCCCAACGGTGCATCAGGACGAGCTTGCCGCCCGCCGCCGTCACCGCATAGGCGGCGCAGTTGTTGGCGGTGACGTGGAAAAGGGGTGTGTTGATGAGGCCGACCGGGATCGGCGGTGGCGCGGCGGGATCGGGGCCCTCGCCGGTGGCGCGCAGGGTGGCCAAGGCGGTCACCTGGCCGGAGAAGGCGATGCTCATCAAATTGGCGACGCAGCCGCGATGGGTGAGCCGCGCCCCCTTGGGAAAGCCGGTGGTGCCGGAGGTGTAGAAGATGCAGGCGTCGGTGTCGGGATCGACGGTCACGGTCGGCATGGCGCCGGGATGTGCGATCACCTCGCTCCAGGCGGTCACGCCGGGAGGCAGGGGGCCCGTGCGCGTGGCCACGAGGGCGGCGCCGGCGGCCATGTCCGGGCGTTCCTGGATACGCACCAGGCGCTCGGCGTCACAGAAGATCGCCTTGGGCCGGGAGTCCGCGATGGCATAGGCGAGCTCCTCGGCCACCCACCATGCGTTCATGCCGACCACGGCGACGCCCATGGAAACGCCCGCCCAGTAGATCGTTAGCCACTCGGGATAGTTGCGCATGGCGATAGCGATGCGGTCGCCGCTCGCCACGCCGCACTCGGCCAGCCAGCCGGCGACGGCGTTCGCCTGGGCGTGGATCTCGGCGTAGGTCAGGCGTTCGTCCTGGTAGACGAGGTATTCGCGCGGTCCGAAGGCGGCGGTGGAGAGCCACAGTTCGCGCACGCTGGGCGGGGCATGTTTGTAGACGCGCATGGGCGCGCCCCGCACCTCGATCTCGCCAATTTCGAAGGGCGCGCCGGGGGCGGTGAGTTCCGCCCAAGCCTCTTTCAATTCCTTGTAGTGCATGAAACTCTCAAATTTCCAGGCGATAGACCCGTGCGGCCGTGCCGCTGAACAGGGCGGTCTTTTCATCCGCCGAAGCGCCGTCCGCGAGAATCTTGAAGGCGTTCCAAAGGACATCGTAGTCGCAGGTTCCGATATCGACCGGAAAATTGCTCTCGAACATGCAGCGGTGGGCGCCGAAGGCCTCAATGCAGGTCTCGATATAGGGGCGCCATTCGCCAGCGAGTCGCGCCGAGGAGGCGCGCGGAGACGACATGAAGGAAGTAAAGCCCGCGAACGGCATGGCCAGACCGCCCAGCTTGACAGCGACGTTGGGTGACCCGGCGAGGATGCGGACATTGTCGCGCCAGACCCCAAACCGCTCCTCCCGCCGCCCGGCGTAGGCGGCGATGCCTAGCGGCGTACCGACGTGGTCGAGGACGATGGTGGTATCGGGGAAGGCGCGCGCCAGGTCGATGAGGTCGGGAATCTGCGGCTCCAGGAGCCAGGCGTCGAAGGACAGGCCGAGCGGGGCGAGCTTCGCGAAACCCTCGCGAAACGCGGGCGAGCGGTAGAGGCCGCCCTCGGCGCGCGCCAGCGGCCCCAGAACCTCCGAATCGGCGTCCCACGAGCAGCTATGCCGGATGCCCCGGAAACGGCCGCCGCCGGCCCTGATGTGCGCTTCCAGAACCTCCGTGACCGCGCCCCCCAGGGTGAGGTCGGCGTGACCGACGATGCCGGCGCAGGCGCGCGCCTCGCCGTACTGGCCGCTGGCGCTCATCGCCGCCACGCCGGTCACGAACTCCGTCTCGCCGACCGGCCGCAAGGCGGACGGGCCGTCGGCGCGGTACATCGAGCCGCACTGCACATAGACCGTGGCCCGCACGTTGTGGCCGCAGTTCAGGTCTGCTTGAAGCTCGTCCAGCAGATAGCGCGAAACACCGGCGAGCGCCCGCGCGAACCCGTGTGTCGATGGCGGGAACGCGGCGGCGAGAGCGGCGGGCCGATCCCACAAGTGATGATGCGGATCGACGATCGGCAGACCGGGTTCGAGGATGGGCTCGCGAGCGGCGGGTTCGGTCATGGGCGGTCGTTTCCTTCGACATGAGTGCTGTTGGCCGGACGCCCCGTCACGGCGCAAGCAAGAGCGCCGCGCCACCTCCCCCGCTTCGCAGGGGGGGATTGACGGGAGGGCGCCCCTATTCAATCACTCAATCCTCCCCCGTCCTCTTACGGGGGGGCGTCCGGCCACAACTACGCCCTTAGAGCAGCGGCCGGCGTGGCAGACTCCGGCCCTGGAGCGTTCAGACGATCCAACAAGGCCTCGTATTCGCGCCACAACCCCGCCGGCAGGCGGTCGCCGAATTTCTCGTAGGCCGGCCCGATCAGGGCGGCTTCCTCGCGCCAGACTTCGGGATCGACGGTGAGGAGGAGGTCGAGCTGGTCGTCAGTGAGGTCCAGGCCCTCGACGTCCAGCGTCCCGGTGGCGGGGACCAGACCGATGGGGGTGACCTTGGCCGGCGCCACGCCCTCGATCCGCTCGACGATCCATTTGAGCACGCGGCTGTTGTCACCGAAGCCCGGCCACACGAACCGCCCCGAGGCGTCCTTGCGGAACCAGTTGACGAAAAAGATCCTGGGCAGTTTCGCCGGGTCGGCGCGCTCGCCGATGTTCAGCCAGTGGGCGAAATAGTCGCCCATGTGGTAGCCGCAGAAGGGCAGCATGGCGAAGGGATCGCGGCGCAGTTCGCCGACCTTGTTCTCGGCCGCCGCCGTGCCCTCGGAGGCCACGTTGGAGGCCAGGAAGACCCCGTGGCGCCAGTCGAACGCCTCGGTGACCAGGGGGACGGCGCTGGCCCGCCGGCCGCCGAACAATATGGCCGAGATCGGCACGCCTTGCGGATTCTCCCACTCGGCGGCGATGGCCGGGCACTGATGGGCTGGGGCGGTAAAGCGCGAATTGGGATGGGCGGCGGGCTCGCTCGACCCCGGAGACCACGGGCGGCCCTTCCAGTCGGTGAGACCCGCCGGCGGGTCGCGGGTCAGGCCCTCCCACCATACATCACCGTCCTCGGTAAGGGCGACATTGGTGAAGATGCAGTTTTCCGACAGCGCCGCGATGGCGTTGGCGTTGGTGGCGTAGCCGGTCCCGGGCGCCACCCCGAAGAAGCCGGCTTCGGGGTTGATGGCGTAGAGCCGCCCGTCCTCGCCAAACCGCATCCAGCAGATGTCGTCGCCCACCGTCTCGGCCGTCCAGCCCGGAATAGTCGGCTGGAGCATGGCCAGATTGGTCTTGCCGCAGGCGCTGGGAAAGGCGGCGGCGATATAGTGGACGGCGGCGGTCGGCGAGGTCAGCTTGAGGATGAGCATGTGCTCGGCCAGCCACCCCTCGTCCCTGGCCATCACCGAGGCGATGCGAAGGGCGTAGCATTTTTTGCCCAACAGGGCGTTGCCGCCGTAGCCCGAGCCGTAGGACCAGATCTCCCGGTCCTCGGGGAAGTGGACGATGTATTTGGTCTCGTTGCACGGCCAGGCGACATCGGCCTCGCCGGGCGCCAGCGGTTTGCCCACCGAATGGATGGCTGGAACGAAGAAGCCGTCGTCACCCATCTGGTCGAGAGCCGCCTTGCCCATTCGGGTCATGATGCGCATGGAGACCGCGACATAGGCGCTGTCGGTGATCTCGACGCCGAGGGCGCTGATCTTCGAGCCCAGGGGACCCATGCAGAAGGGCACGACATACATGGTGCGCCCGCGCATGCAGCCGTCGAACAGGCCGTTCAGGGTGGTCCGCATCTCCGCCGGATCGCACCAGTTGTTGGTGGGCCCGGCCCCGGCGGCGTCCTTTGAGCAGATGAAGGTGCGGCTCTCCACCCGCGCCACGTCCTTGGGATCGGAGGCGGCATGGAAGGAGTTGGGGCGCTTGTCGGGATTGAGGGCCGTCAAGGTGCCGGCGGCGACCAGAGCGGCGGTGAGCGCCTCCCATTCGGCCGGGGAGCCGTCGCACCAGTGGACGCGGTCCGGCTTGGTCAGGGCCGCCATGTCGCGGACCCAGGCGATCAGCCGCTTATGCCGGGTCGGGGCGGGTTCGAGACCCGGGATCGCGTTAACGTTCAAAGCGGTGTTTCCGTCCGGCATAGTCTCACCATCGTTGCGTAGGTTCGCGCCACGAGCCGCCGGCTCATAGGAGCGCCATCCCTAAACGCCGGGCGGCCCTATCGCAACGACTCGTTGACGGCGGCCAGGGCGGCCGCGCCGGGGGTGAGCTCGCCATCGCCAAGCTGGTTGAGCGGCGTCGTCACCGTCCCGAGATAGTCGTGCAGGTCGTGGGCCCGCGGATCGACATAGAGAAGGCCGGTGACGATCTCGCCGCGCGCCTGATGGGTCTGCAGGTGGGTGATGGCCGCGACCCGGTCGGTGGGATCATAGTCGCTGGGCAGCTTGCTCAATCTGAGCACCGAGCCGTCGTGCTGGGTGACCAGCTCCACGGTGCCCGGTTCGTGGTCGATGAGGATTTCATCGCGCGCGGTGATCACATCCAGGCGATTCACCGCCTCGTTGTGCTCGCGCACATAGTCGAAGCTCTTGGTCGAGCCGGCGTGGTTGTTGAACTGGACACACGGGGAGATGACGTCGATGAAGGCGGCGCCCTTGTGGAGGATGGCCGCCTCGATGAGCGGGACAAGCTGGGCCTTGTCGCCGGAGAAACTGCGCGCCACGAAGCCGGCCCCAAGCTGCAGGGCCAGGCCCACCAGATCGATCGCCTGATCGTGATTGATGACGCCCTTCTTGGACTTGGAGCCCTTGTCGGAGGTGGCCGAGAACTGGCCCTTGGTCAGGCCGTAGACGCCGTTGTTCTCGACGATGTAGGTCATGTTGACGCCGCGCCGCATGGCGTGGGCGAACTGGCCCAGGCCGATCGAGGCGCTGTCGCCGTCGCCCGAGACGCCCAGATAAATCAGGTCGCGATTGGCGAGATTGGCCCCGGTCAGCACCGAGGGCATGCGGCCGTGGACGCTGTTGAAGCCGTGCGAATTGCCGAGGAAATAGTCTGGGGTCTTGGACGAGCAGCCGATGCCCGACAGCTTGGCCAGGCGATGGGGCGGCAGATCCAGATCGTAGCAGGCCTGGATGATCGCCGCCGAGATCGAGTCGTGGCCGCAGCCGGCGCACAGGGTCGAAACCTTGCCCTCGTAGTCGCGGCGGGTGAAGCCCAGGCCGTTGGGCTTGAGCAGGGGGTGATGCAGGCGAGGCTTGGCGATGTAGGTCATGTCAGGGCGCCCCGCATCCGGGCCGCGATCTCCCCGGCGATGAAGCGAGCGGTGATCGGTGAGCCGTCGTAGTTCAAGATCGTCACCAGCTTGGCCGGATCGACGCCGCCCTCGTTCATGATCAGGGTGCGAAGCTGGCCGTCGCGATTCTGCTCGACGACGAAGACGGTCTCGTGGGCGGCGATGAAATCGAACACCCCGTCGGCGAACGGAAAGCCGCGCAGGCGCAGAGCGTCGAGGTGGACGCCTTCTTCGCGGAGAGTTTCCAGCGCCTCGTGCATGGCCGGGGTGGTCGAGCCGAAATAGATCGCCCCGTGCGGCGTGCGCCGCTTGGCCGGCCGGGCGATCGGGGCCGGGATCAGGGCCTTGGCGGTCTCGAACTTGGTCAACAGGCGCCGCATGTTGGCGACATAGATCGGGCCCTCCTCGCTGTAGCGGGCGTCCGGATCGCGCGAGGTGCCGCGGGTGAAATAGCCGCCGCGGGTGGGGTGGACGCCCGGCAGGGTGCGGTAGGGTATGCCGTCGCCATCGACGTCGCGGTAGCGCCCGAACGGCTCGCCCGCTTCCAGCGCCTGGTGGGTCATGATCTTGCCCCGGTCCAGGCGGCGCTTATCGTCCCAGGCGAAGGGGCGGCACAGCCACTCGTTCATGCCGATATCCAAGTCGAGCATGACGAAGACGGTGGTCTGCAGCCGGTCGGCGAGGTCGAAGGCCAGGGCGCCCATCTCAAAGCACTCGGCCGGATCCTCGGGGAAGAGCAGCGGATGCTTGGTGTCGCCATGGGAGGCGTAGGCGGCGATGAGAATGTCCGACTGCTGGGTGCGGGTGGGCATGCCGGTGGACGGCCCGCCGCGCTGGACATCGAAGATCACCGCCGGGATTTCGGCGAAATAGGACAGGCCCACGAACTCCTGCATCAGCGAAATGCCTGGTCCCGAGGTGCAGGTGAAGGCGCGCGCGCCGTTCCACCCCGCCCCCACCACTATGCCGATGGAGGCGATCTCGTCCTCGGCCTGGACGATGGCGTAGCGCGACCCACCGTCCGGATCGGTGCGGAAATCCTCGCAGTAGCCGGCGAAGGCCTCGGCCAGGGAGGTCGAGGGAGTGATCGGATACCAGGCGCACACGGTCGCCCCGCCATAGACCGCGCCCAGGGCGGCGGCGCTGTTGCCCTCGACGTAGATACGGTCGCCCACCGCGTCGGCGCGGCGGATCTTAAGGCCCAGCGGCGCGAACGCCTTCAGGGCCTCCTCGCGGCCCATGGCCAGGGCTTCGAGATTGGGCTTGATCAGGCGCTCCTTGCCGGGGAACTGCTCGGCGATAAGCTGATCGACGACTTCGGGCTCTATGCCCAGCAGGGCGGCGAGCGCGCCCACATAGATGATGTTCTTGAACAGCTGACGCTGGCGCGGATCGCTGTAGGCGCCGTTGCACAGGGCGGTCAGCGGCAGGCCGAGGACCTGGATATCGCCGCGCAATTCCTCGTGCAGGGGCTTGGTGGTGTCGTGGAAGAGGTAGCCGCCCGGCTCGATCGAGGCCACGTCCTTGGTCCAGGTCTGAGGGTTCATGGCCACCATCAGATCGACGCCGCCGCGCCGGCCTAGATGCCCCGCCTCGCTCACCCTGACCTCGTACCAGGTCGGCAGGCCCTGGATGTTGGAGGGAAAGATGTTGCGCGCCGCCACCGGCACGCCCATGCGCAGGATCGCCTTGGCGAACAGGGCGTTGGCGCTGGCCGAGCCCGAGCCGTTGACGTTGGCGAACTTGACCACGAAATCATTGACGGCGGCGAGGGGGGCGGGTCCGCACCTAGCCTCCGCGTCCCAGGCGAGTTCGGTCATAGGCCTGGCCTCTGGCCGATCGACATTGGCCCAAAAACACCGCTCCCGTGGAGAGACACGATATTCGCAAATCCCCAGGAGATGGGACGTGGCCGGACGCCCTCTCCGTCACGCGATGCAAGGAGGCATCGCGCGCCACCTCCCCCGCGAAGAGGCGCAGGGGAGGATTGAATGATTGCAAATGGCTGCCTTTCCTTCAATCCTCCCCTGCGAAGCGGGGGAGGTGGCGCGGCGCTCTTTCTGGCGCCGTGACGGAGGGGGCGTCCGGCCACACGTGAGATGTGTGCATTCGGTAGCTCCATGGGATCAACGCCCATCACGCCGCCTCCGCGTGGGTCATGTCGAGGAGGAATTTGCGCATGTCCCAGGCGCCGGTGGGACAGCGTTCGGCGCACAGGCCGCAGTGCAGGCAGACATCCTCGTCCTTGACCATCACCCGGCCGGTCGGCAGATCGGACGAGACGTAGAGATCCTGGGTGAGGTTCAGCGCCGGAGCGTTCAACCGGCCGCGCAAGTCGTCCTCGGGACCGTTCTGGGTGAAGGTGATGCAGTCCATCGGGCAGATGTCCACGCAGGCGTCGCACTCGATGCACAGGGGTTCGGAAAACACCGTCTCCACATCACAGTTCAGGCAGCGCTGCGCTTCGGCGAAGCCCACGCCTGTATCGAAGCCGAGCTCCACCTCCAGCTTGACGTTGCCGAGCGCCTCGCGCTTGTCTCGCAGTGGAACCCGGTTGCGGATGGCGTTGGAAATATCGTTGTCATAGCTCCATTCGTGGATGCCCATTTTCTGGCTGACCAGGGTGACGCCCGGATCGGGCCGGACGCCCACGTCCTCGCCCTGGCAGAACTTGTGGATAGAGATCGCAGCCTCGTGGCCGTGGGCTACCGCCCAGATGATGTTCTTGGGGCCGAACGCCGCGTCGCCGCCGAAGAAGACCTTGGGGTTGGTGGAGGCGAAGCTCACCTCGCTGACCACCGGCATGTTCCATTCGTTGAAGTCGATGCCGATGTCGCGCTCGATCCACGGAAAGGCGTTCTCCTGGCCGACGGCCAGCAAAACATCGTCGCAAGGATGATGGACGTCGGCCTCGCCGGTGGGCTGGACGCGGCGGCGGCCGGCCTCATCGACCACCGGCTCGACCTTCTGGAAGGTGACGCCGGTGAGACGCCCGTCCTTGTGGGTGAAGGCCTTGGGGACCAGCCAGTTCAGGATGGGGATGTCCTCGTGCATGGCGTCCTCCTTCTCCCAGGGAGACGCTTTCATTTCCTTAAAGCCGGAGCGGACGATCACCTTGACGTCTTCTCCGCCCAGGCGCCGCGAGGTTCGGCAGCAGTCCATGGCGGTGTTTCCGCCGCCCAGCACGATGACCCGTTTTCCGATCTTCTCCACATGGCCGAAGGAGACGCTGGAGAGCCAGTCGATGCCGATGTGGATATTGGCGGCGGCTTCATGGCGGCCCGGAATGTCCAGGTCCCGGCCGCGCGGCGCGCCGGAGCCCACGAAGATGGCGTCGTAGTCCTCGGCGAGCAGGGCCTTCAGGCTCTCCACCCGCTCGTCCATCCGCATGACGGGACCCAGGCCCGTGATATAGCCGACCTCCTCGTCGATCACGCTCTCCGGCAAACGAAAGCGAGGGATCTGGCTGCGGATCATGCCGCCCGCCTTGGCGTCAGCGTCGTGGATCACGACTTCATAGCCCATGGGGGCCAGGTCGCGCGCCACGGTGAGGGAGGCGGGACCGGCGCCGATGCAGGCTATGCGCTTGCCGTTCGCCGCCTTGGCCGGGGGCGGCAGGCGATCGGTGACATCGTCCTTGTTGTCGGCGGCGACACGCTTGAGCCGGCAGATGGCCACCGGCTCGTCCTCCACCCGCACTCGTCGGCAGGCCGGCTCGCACGGCCTGTCGCACGTCCGCCCAAGGATGCCCGGGAAAACATTGGACTTCCAGTTGATCATATAGGCGTCGGTGTATCGCCCTTCGGCGATCAGCCGGATGTATTCCGGCACCGGCGTATGGGCCGGACAGGCCCACTGACAATCGACGACCTTATGAAAATAGTCCGGCGCCTCGATAAGCGTAGGCTCCAACGCGACCGATCCTTCCT
>JBDTIW010000102.1:0-3522 GCA_039936215.1 Caulobacteraceae bacterium
GCGGCGATCACCTCGGCGTTGAAGGCGTTCTTCTTCGCCGCCCGGTTGATGGTGACGGTGGCCGCGCCGGCGGGCGTCGCCTCGATGGTGACGAGGCTGGATTGAGTGTCGGTGTCGGGGCCTTCGACGAGAGGGTCGGCAATGGGATTGGTCATGGCGCCTTTCTATCTGCGGATCACATGCGAAACACCCCGAATCGCGTCGGGGCGATCGGGGCGTTGAGGCTGGCGCTGATGGCGAGGCCCAGGAAATCGCGGGTCTGGGCCGGATCGATGACGCCGTCGTCCCACAGGCGGGCGGTGGCGTGGTAGGGATCCCCCTCGGCTTCGTAGCGCTCGCGGATGGGGGCCTTGAAGGCGGCTTCGTCCTCGGCGGCCCAGGTCTCGCCGCGCGCCTCCAGGGCGTCGCGGCGGATGGTGGCCAGGACGCTGGCCGCCTGCTCGCCGCCCATGACGCTGATCCGGCTGTTGGGCCAGGTGAACAGGAAGCGCGGGGAATAGGCGCGGCCGCACATGCCATAGTTGCCGGCCCCGAACGAGCCGCCGATCAGCACCGTGAACTTGGGAACTTCCGCCGACGCCACGGCGGTGACCAGCTTGGCCCCGTCCTTGGCGATGCCGCCGGCCTCGTACTTGCCGCCGACCATGAAGCCGGAAATATTCTGCAGGAAGATCAGCGGAATGCCGCGCTGGCAGGCCAGTTCGATGAAGTGGGCGCCCTTCAGCGCGCTCTCGGAAAACAGCACCCCGTTGTTGGCCAGTATGGCCACTGGATAGCCCCAGACGCGGGCGAAGCCGCACACCAGGGTGGGGCCGTAGAGGGCCTTGAACTCGTCGAAGCGGGAGCTATCGACCAGGCGGGCGATGATCTCGCGCACATCGTAGGGCGCGCGCACGTCGGTGGGGATGACACCGTAGAGGTCGGCCGGGTCATGGGCCGGGGGCTCGGGGTCGTGGACCTCCATATCGAGGCGCTTGACGGTGTTGAGGTTGGCGACGATGGAGCGGACGATCTCCAGGGCGTGTTCGTCGTTGGCCGCCACGTGATCGACGACGCCGGAGCGGCGGCCATGGGTGTCGGCCCCGCCTAGCTCCTCGGCGCTGATCACCTCGCCGGTGGCGGCCTTGACCAGGGGCGGCCCGGCGAGAAAAATCGTCCCCTGGTCGCGCACGATGATCGTCTCGTCGCTCATCGCCGGCACATAGGCGCCGCCGGCCGTGCACGAGCCCATGACACAGGCGATCTGGGATATGCCCGCCCCGCTCATCCGCGCCTGGTTGTAGAAGATGCGGCCGAAGTGATCGCGGTCGGGAAAAACCTCGGCCTGGAAGGGCAGGTTCGCGCCGCCGCTGTCGACCAGATAGACGCACTGCAGGCGGTTCTGGAGAGCGATTTCCTGCGCCCGCAGATGCTTCTTCACGGTCATAGGGAAATAGGCCCCGCCCTTCACCGTGGCGTCGTTGGCGACGATCATCACCTCGCGCCCCGACACCCGCCCGACGCCGCAGATCACCCCCGCTCCCGGCGCCTCGCCGCCGTAAAGATCGCAGGCGGCGAGCTGGCCGATTTCAAGGAAGGGCGATCCCATGTCGAGCAATCGCTCGACGCGATCGCGCGGCAGCAGCTTGCCGCGCTCGGTGTGGCGCCGGCGCGCCGATTCGGGACCGCCCAGGGCGGCCTGGGCGACCCGCGCCCGCAAGGTCTCGGCCAAGGCGCGGTTGGCGTCGGCGTTGCGCTTGAACGTCTCCGACGTCGGATCGATGGCGGTGGTCAGCTTGGGCATGGTGGGAGCCATATACCGCGCCCGGCGGCGGAGGGAAGAATCGGCGGAGGGAAGAATCGCCAGCGGGCGGCGGGACCGTTAGTCTGCCCCGGCCGTGGCCAGTCCGACTCAAACGCCGTCCTTGACCGCCCTGACGCGTCTCTTCGAGCGCCTGCTGGCCACTGGCGAGGCGGCGGCCTTTTCGCTGCCTGGCGGCGCGCCCCTGTTCCGGAAGGGGGAAGACGCCGACCAGCTCTATCTGTTGCGAACCGGCCGCCTGGGCGTAATTTCGCGCGACGACGGCGCCGAGCCGCGCTTCCTGGGCCTGATCGGTCCTGGCGAGCCGGTCGGGGAGATGTCTCTCATCGCCGGCCTCCCGCACGCCGCCGACGTCGTGGCCCTGCGCGATTGCGAGATTCTCGCCGTACCCCGCGCCGCCGTTCTCGCCGACATGGAGTGCGATCCGGCGGTGACGATCGAACTGGCCCGGATCATCGTCGGCCGCGGCCGGCATGCCGCCGGCGTCGTCGCGCCGGGCGAGCCGTCGGTATTCGGGTTCGTGGGCGTCACGCCCCAGGCGCCGGTGCGGGTCCTGGTGGAAGCGGTTGCCGAGGCGATCCGGAGGTTCGGCTATTCGGTCTTCGTGGCCGGCGCCGAAGCGCACGGCTCGCCCACGCAATGGTTCGCCGGCGTCGAGCATGGACATGACTTCGTGCTCTACGCCGCCGAAGCCGGCGATATCGACTGGAGGGGGCTCATGGGCCGGCAGACCGATCGGCTGTTCAAGGTCGCCGCCGGCGACACGCCGCCGCCGGACCCGACCGACCCGGCCATCGGCAGGGCCACGCATGCCCAACCGCTGGTCGATCTGATCCTGGTCCAGCGGCCCGATTGCGCCGTTCCGCAAGGATCGGCCACCTGGACCGCGGCCCTGCGGCCGGACCGGCTCTTCCAGTTGCGCTGGACCCACCGCGGCGACATCGAACGTCTGGCCCGGGTGATCACCGGCCAAGCGGTCGGGTTGGTGCTGTCGGGCGGGGCGGCCCGGGCCTACGCCCACATCGGGGCCATTCGCGCCCTCCACGCGCGCCAGGTCCCCATCGATTTCGTCTGCGGCGTTTCCCTGGGCGCGGTGATCGCGGCCGGCCTCGCCATGGGCTGGAACGACGGCGAACTCGAGGCGCGCATCCGCAAGGCCTTCGTCGAAAGCAGTCCAGTGGCGGACATCGCCTTTCCCCTCATCGCCCTGACCCACGGCCGCAGGGTCCGCGCCCGGCTGGCCGAACATTTCGGCGACCGGCAGATCTGCGATTTGTGGCTGCCGTTCTTCTGCCTTTCCGCCAACCTCACCACCGGCGTCCACCAGATCCATCGGCAAGGCTTGGCGCGGGAGGCGATCAGGGCCTCGCTTTCCCTGCCGGGCGTCCTGCCGCCAGTGATCCGCGGCAAGGACATACTGGTCGACGGAGCGGTGATGAACAATTTTCCCGCCGACATCATGCGCTCTCTTCAACCCGGGCCGATAGTCGGGGTGGATGTCGGCCGCGGTCGCAGCATCGACGCCCATGACCTGATGGACCCGCTGTCGGTCTGGCGGTGGCTGCTGTCGGGGGCATGGCGGCGAGGTCCGCCGATCGTCTCCCTGCTGATGCGGGCGGCCACGGTGACCACCGGCCACGACCTCGCCGCCGCGCGGGAGGCGACCGATGTGCTCATCCTGCCCATGGTCGACAATATCGAGATCCGCGACTGGCGGGCCT
>JBDTIW010000103.1:0-5859 GCA_039936215.1 Caulobacteraceae bacterium
CCATGATGTGCTGGGCCAGGACATCCAGGGCGCCGGCGCGCTCCACCTCGGAGTCCAGGGCCGATTCGGCGATCGCTTCGCGGGCGGCCTGGCATTCCAGCATTTCGAAACGGTTGGCGGGCACGAAGAGGGCGCGGCTGGGCTCGTCCAGGCGATGGTTGGCGCGGCCGATGCGCTGGACCATGCGCGAGGCGCCCTTGGGCGAGGCGAGTTGGATGACCAGATCGACATCCCCCCAGTCGATGCCCAGATCCAGGGTCGAGGTGCAGACCACGGCGCGCAGCTCGCCGCGCGCCATCGCCGCCTCCACCTTGCGCCGCTGCTCGGCGGCCAGCGAGCCGTGATGCAGGGCGATGGGCAGGGCGTCGTCGTTGAGCCGCCAAAGTTCCTGAAAGGCGAATTCGGCCTGAAAGCGGGTGTTGACGAAAACCAGCGCCGTGCGCGCGCCGCGGATGGCGTCATAGACCTCCGGCATGGCGTGGCGGGCGGTGTGGCCGGCCCACGGCACCTGACCCTGCGAGAGCAGCACATCGACGATGGGCGGGGCGCCGGGCGCGCCGCGCACCAGATCGACCTCGCCGGCCTCGCCTGGCGCCAGCCACCGACGGATGACATCCGGATCGTCCACCGTCGCCGACAGGCCGACCCGCCGGCATCCCGGCGCGATGCGGTGTAGCCGCGCCAGGTCGAGCGCCAGCAGGTCGCCGCGCTTGGAGGGCCAGACGGCATGGATCTCATCGACGATGACGCATTTGAGATCCTCGAAATAGAGCCGCGCCCCCTCCCAGGCGCAGAGCAGGGCGAGCTGTTCGGGGGTGGTGAGGAGAATGTCCGGCGGCTTGACCCTCTGTCGTTGGCGGCGCGCCACGCCGGTGTCGCCGGTGCGCGACTCGGCCTTTACCGGCAGGCCCATCTGGGCGATCGGGGCCAGCAGGTTTCGCTCCACATCCACCGCCAGGGCCTTGAGGGGCGAAATGTAGAGCGTGTGGACGCCCGGCCTCGTATTGGGAGTTGATCGTTCGGATAACTCGATCAGGCTGGGCAGAAAGCCGGCCAGGGTCTTGCCGCCGCCGGTGGGGGCGATCAGCAGGACGTCGCGGCCGGCGGCGCCCTTCTCGACCATGGTCAGCTGGTGGTCGCGCGGCGTCCAGCCGCGCATCGCGAACCAGGCGGCGAACCGGGGGGGAAGCACGCAGAGATGGCCGGCGCCGTCCATGCGCCACCTATAGCATGTTCGCGTTCCGTTTCATCCTGACCGACCACGCCGGGCGGATCGACGCGACCTCCGGTTGCCCACGCCCGCCGCCCCCGGCTACTAGGGGTCAATGAGTCCGCGATTCACCGCCATCGACGGTCGGGCCGGCCCGCCTGTCCGAGTCATGCTGCTGCTAGGCTCCTTGAGCGGCGGCGGGGCCGAGCGGGTGGCGGTCAATCTGATCGACCGCTGCGATCCCTCGGCGGTCGACCTGACCATGGCGCTCCTGCGGCGCACCGGTCCCTACCTCGCCAAGGTCGAACCAAGCCGCGTCATCGCCCCAAAGTCATTGCGTACCGGCCTTCTCGGCGCCGCGCGCGCGCCGGCCGACATCGCGCGCATGGTTCGCCGACGACGCCCTCAGGTGCTGATGAGCTTTGGCATGGGCGTCAACATGCTGGCGTGGCTTGCCTTGCAAATCCTCGGCGAGGATCGGCCGTTGTGGGTCTGCCGGGAAGACAGCAACACCGACGCCGAGATCGCCGACCTGACCGGGAGCCGTCTCGGCCGCGCCGCGGTCGGCGTTGCGGTTCGCCGCATGTATCGATCCGCCGACCGATTGCTGGCGGTCTCCCAGGATCTGGCGTCGATGATCGAGAGGCGGCTCGCCATCCCCGCCGGCCACACACACGTGATCTACAACCCCATCGACGTGGCCGAGATCGTGCGTTCGGCGGCCATGCCCTTGGCGGAAATTCCTTCGCGCCCCTTCATCGTCGCGGCCGGACGCCTGACCCGCCAGAAGGGCCACGACCTGCTCATCGAGGCCTTCGCGGCCAGCCCGGCGGCGCGGGAGATAGACCTCGTTATCCTCGGCGAAGGCCCTCTGGAAGGCGCCCTGCGATCCCGCGCGGTCGCTCTGGGCGTGGGCGAGCGGGTCAGGTTTCCAGGTTTTCAGGCCAATCCCTGGGCCTGGTTCTCGCGCGCCCGCCTCTTCGTGCTGCCCTCACGCTGGGAGGGGTTCGGCAATGTGGTCGCCGAAGCCCTGGCCTGCGGCGTCCCGGTCCTGGTCGCCGACTGCGACTTCGGCCCGCGCGAACAGGTGGTCCATGGCGTAAGCGGCTGGGTGGTGACAGCGAACGATGCCGCCGCCCTGACCGGCGGCCTGGACACTTTGCTGGGCGACCCCGCCCTCGCCGCACGGCTGGCTGTGGGTGGCCGGTCGCGAGCGGGCGATTTCGACGCCGGCGCGACCGCCCGAGCCTATGCCGATTTCTTTCTCGAACTGGCCTATGCATCGGCCGCGCGGACCGCGGCGTGGCCGTCGGTGGCGGCGGGGCGACCGCGACCGCGTTCGCAGGCCGTCGTGGCGGGCCGCCCGGTCGCCTGATCCGGAGCGACGAGTTTTCGCGTCTTCCCAGTGCGCCTGCGCCGTCTATGTTGATCTGGTTTCTTGTCGATACGCGGCGCCATTCGCGCTGCGGAAACCTTGGCGGATCGAGGGGCAAGCATGGCCGGCGAACCGGAGTCTCTGGACACCGACGAGGGATTGGAGCGGCGGCGGCATCGTCATTGGTTCGATCGCCTGCTCATGCTGTCCGACGGCGTGTTCGCCATCGCCATGACCCTGCTCGCCTTCGACCTGCACGGGCCGGCGGTCTGGGATGGACGGCTGGCGAGCCTGTGGGCGAATTTGGCGCCGCAGCTGGACGCCTTTGCCCTCAGTTTCGTGGTGATCGGCGTCTATTGGCTGGCCCATCGGCGGTTTATGGCGATGATCCTCACCGTGGACGCGCCGGTAACCGTCCTCAATCTCGTCGTGCTGGCGTTCGTCACCCTCGTGCCGGCCGCGACCCGGCTGACCCATGGCTATGGGACTGGGTCGCCCACCATGCTGGTCTATGGCGCCCTGGTGATCGCCATCGGCGCTGTCTTGGCGGTGTTCTGGGGCTACGCCGCCCTCGTCGCCGATCTGGTTTCGCCCGAGATCCCGCGCCGGGTTCGATGGTTCCTGCTCGGTCTCATGGTGTTCACGCCGCCCTTCTTCCTGCTTTTGGTCATGGCGGTTCCGAGGGCCGGCCCCGGTGTCGCGCCCTTGAGTCTGGCCATCCTGTTTCTTATCGGCTGGCCGGTGCGCCTGTGGGTCTTGCGCCGGCTGGCGCCGGGGGGGCCGGCCAGGTAGCCGGACGCTTCGGTCGATCCGGTCCGCGTGACCCGCGGCCCGGTCGGCGCCGTGGCGCCGCCGCGACCAGATTGGATGCACCAAACGAAGAAGGCCCCCCGGATGGGGGGCCTTCTCGCGCTTGGCCGGGGTCTTGTCCCGGCCGATCGACGGTTTCTTGTCTTAAGAGCCCGCTACGCGCCGTTCTGGCACACCGACAGGGCGGTGCCCTGGAAGCTGGCGCGTCCGTTCAGGGTGGTGGAGGCCGGCGCACCGAAGTAGGGCGGCTGGGCCAGATCCTGCAGGTTGTAGGTCATCGTCCCGACCACATAGGGGTAGTCGCCGAAGTTGGCCTCGCGTTCCAGCGGATCGCCGTTTTCATAGATGCCGCAGGGCGAGTTGTTGGTGGTCAGCGGATCGTTCAGCCATTCGCCCATCTCGTGCGACAGGGCCGAAACGTCCTGCGAGAAGGCGCCGGATTTGCCGACGTAGTCGAACAGCATGTAGGCCGCGCCGCCCTGAGCCGAGTGATAGCCGCCGATGCAGCAGCCGCCCGAAGTCTCATAGGTGTTGTAGGCCACGAAGGTCGGTATCGACTTGGCGGTGATCTGCGGGTTGGCGGCCAGGATCGAATGGAGCTGGCCGTCGATGTAGTTGATATCGACCAGGGCCACGTGGACGCCGAACTCGGTGCCGGTGTGGCCGCTCGCGGCGGGGACGGTGATGGTCACTTCCGGCAGCACCGTGGGGGCGCCCAAGAGCACGTGATAGCCCGGGTTGCCAAGGACGGTCGGCCAGAAACTTTCGCGGTTGAACGCGTCGATATACTGGGTCGTCCCCAGGTCGGCGCCGGCTTCCTGGAAGTCGATGACGCTCTGGTAGATCGGCGAGGCGGTGGTGTCGGCCAAGGCCGTCTGGCCGTTTCCCTGCACCGTCGAGGTGCTGAACGTCTCGCCGCCGACCACGAGCTTGAGCGGGATGACGAAGGAGGGGATGGTCGCCGCGGCGCCGGTTGGCGCGTTGCCGACGAACTTCTCGTTATAGGTCTTGCCCTTGTAGGTGTAGGTGAACGTCCAGGTCTTCAGCCCGTGCTTCCTGAACGCGGAGAGTTCCGGATGTTGGTCCGGCAACACCGCGAACCTTGGGTGGGCCGGCATGGTGTCGGGGGCCGCCTTGGCCAGCGCCGAACCGCCGGCGCCCAACATGAACAGTCCCGCCATCAGCGCACTGGCCGACGACATTAAACGATACGATGACATTGAAGCGTTTTCCCTTTGAAGGGGCTTGCCGAACCTCCGCCGCCAATACAATTTTGACGCCCTGCCCGTCGCGGGCGCGGCCATCGCCATGGCATGCCTTGACCCGGATTTCCCCCGATGATCCGGACCCGTCGTCCGTGCGTGAAGGCGACTAGTTTGATGAGGGCGAGACGTCAAGTCACCTTTTTGTGGCGGTCAAGTTGTCGCGCGATCGCGGCGGCGTGGAGGGTTGGGGATCGAGCTGGAAAAGGGCTATTGAAAAAATCTGCGCTCGACGCCGGGACTAAAGCTGAACGGCCGAGGCGGCGGAGAAACGAACGGGCGAGCCGCGCCAGGGAAAAAACAGGGAGGAGACCTAAAAATGCAAGACAACCGTGAGACCTCCCGCCACCGGCGCGCCTACGGCGCCGTCTTAGCGCTCGCGCTCGCTACCGCCGGAACGGCGCCGGCCTTCGCCGCGTCCACCGAACCGGTTCCCAATTCAATGGCCGCCCTGGGTGACTCGATCACCCGGGGGTTCCTCGACTGCAACAAAATCGCCGATTGCCCCATGGAATCCTGGTCCACTGGCGTCGATCCGGCCGTCGACAGCCAATACCGGCGCATCCTGAAGATCAATCCGGCGATCAACGGTCAGAGGTACAATCTGGCCGCCAGCGGCTCCAAGGTAGCCGACATTCAGGCCCAGGCGACGGCCGCGGTCGCCGATGGGGTCGACTATCTTACCATTCTCATAGGCGCCAACGACGCCTGCGCCGCCACCGTCGCCGACATGACGCAGGTATCGACCTTCCGCGCCGCCTTCGCGCAGGCGCTGGACGGGATTTCGACTGGGCTGCCGAACGCCCGCATCTTCGTCGCCAGCATTCCCGATCTCTACCGGCTATGGCAACTGGCCAGCCCGATCCCTCAGGCCAGGTCGGTGTGGAAGCTGGCCAGCATCTGCCAGTCCATGCTGGCCGACCCCTTGTCGATGAAGCCGGCCGACATGGCGCGCCGGCAGGCCGTCCTGCAGCGCGTGATCGACTACAATACCCAACTGGGCGCGGAGTGCGCCCTGCACGCCCACTGCAAGTTCGACCACAACACGGTCTTCAACCACACGTTCTCTCTGAGCGACATCGGAACGATCGACTATTTCCATCCCAGCATCCCGGGCCAGGCGGCCCTGGCGAAGGGAACCTGGCGGGCCGGGTTCGGCTGGTAAATCCGGCGTGAGCACGGGACGCGGGTCCAGCGGAATG
>JBDTIW010000104.1:0-2637 GCA_039936215.1 Caulobacteraceae bacterium
GCTCGGGATCTTGATCGTCCACGCCTAGCCGACATTTGACGGTGGCGGGGACCGCGACGGCGCCGGCGATGGCCGCCATGCATTCGGCGACCAACTCGGGCTCATGCATCAAGCAGGCGCCGAAGCGACCGCTCTGCACCCGGTCCGAGGGGCAGCCCACATTGAGGTTGATCTCGTCATAGCCGAAGTCCTCGCCGATGCGCGCCGCCGCCGCCAGATCGGCCGGATCGGCGCCGCCGAGCTGCAGGGCCACCGGCTGCTCTGTGGGGTCGAATGCCAGCAGCCGGGCCCGGTCGCCATGCAGCACCGCCCCGGTGGTCAACATCTCGCTATAGAGCCGCGCCCGCCCCGTCAGCACCCGATGGAAGGCTCGGCAATGACGGTCGGTCCAGTCCATCATGGGCGCGATGCACAATCGATGATCCAACATATTGATTTTACTGTAATTCATTGACGTTGGTCGGTCAGTCATTTTTGGAAGCGATTGGGATCCATACTTCCTACCCATTTGAAATTACTAAATTAACTCTCTGCCGGTTTCGGTCAGGTGGATGCTATTTCGTCTCTGTGTACTCAGGGCGCGCTTCGATGCAAGGCCAACCAACCGCTAGCCGAACTTGGCAAACTTGACGAACTTGACGAAGAGGCCCATCTTTCGCCTGAGGCAGGAGACAGCCATGGCCGGCGCGATTCAGAAGAAGACAAACGGAGATCGCAAGCGCGGCGTGATGGCGCCGCGGGACGTCGCCCCCGAGCTCGATGATCCGCGGGTCCGCCCGGCGGCGATGAAGCCAGTGCTGGCGGGAATGGGCCGCGCAATCCGCCAAGCCAGGGACACTCAGCGTCCCGTCAGATTGACGATCACGGTCAGGCCCGACCGCACCGCGCCCACCGTGGATGTCGAAGCGACGGCCGTCGGCGACGACTTGGACGACGCCATAGCCGAAGCCCGGACGCGCGGCGCCGCTCGCGCCGCTGAAATCCTCGCCAGCCCGGAAATGCTCTCCGCCGACGATTTCGCGCGGCTGATCGGCGTGACCCGCGAGGCCGTGAGGCAAAAGGCGATGCGGCGCGAGGCCCTCGGCCTGCAAGGGGCCAAGCGGGGCGTGCGCTATCCGGCCTGGCAGGTGACGCGCGATGGTGGGTTGCTGCCCGAACTGCCCCGCCTGTTCGCGGTGCTGGGAGACAGCCCCTGGACCGTCTATCGCTTCCTGACCCAGTCAAGTCCGGCGTTCAAGGGCGCACCGCCGCTCGAAGGCCTTCGCGCCGGCGCGATGGAGCCGGTTCTGGAAGCCGCCGAAGGGATCGCTCGCGGCGACTTCGGCTGAGGTGGCGACCTTTCCGCCGGCGGGTTTCGGCACGCGCCCCCTCGTGCTGCACACGCCGTCCCGCTCGCGGACATGGCTGCGGCTCTATAGCGACGCCCACGCCGACCCACTGGGATTCGGCCATACGCCGAGTCGCTTCAGCGATCCCCGTGTCGGTGACGCGGCGGCCACGCCCTATGGCGTCGTCTATCTGGGCCGGACGCTCAAGGCGTGCTTCCTGGAAGTGATCGTACGCGACAGCGGCGACGCTCGCCTGGGTCCCCTGCCCATCGTGATGGCGCGGTTGGAACACACCATTTGCGCGGAAGTCTCGCTCACGGCGGCGCTGACGCTTGTCGATCTGCGAGGTGACGGGCCGGTGCGCATGGGCGTCCCCACCGATGCAGTGCGCGCCGCCGACCCGTCGCTGGGTCAAGCCTGGGCGCTGGCGTTCCACCAGCACACATCGGCCCCCGATGGGATCATCTATCCGTCCCGCTTCGACGGAGAGAACAATGTCGCCTTGTTCGACCGCGCGCTGGGAAAGGTCCGGCCGCGCTCGGTCGGACCATTGCTGGGTCGTGGCGCGGATCTCGCGCGAGTCGTCCGCGATCTCAAGATCGCCCTGCTTTAAGATCGTCATGAAGGCGTGCGAGACTGCCTCCGAGCCGCGCCGCCGAACAAGCCTCCCACCGAGATCGTCAAGACGCTGGATCGCGGAACCACAATGCGGCGGCCGGTGGCGGCGATGCCGCCAGCATCGGTTTGAGCGTTGTCTGCATCCAGACCGGAAGGGTGGAGAGGCCATCAGACAAATCGCCGCGCAAGGCGCCCTGAGCGGGATCGGCCAGCAGGCGTTGGATTCGCCGGCGCAATTGGCCTCCGTCGTCGGAACTAGCCGCCATGTCGCGTAGCCAATGTAGCGCCTATTAGTCTGACAATGCCCTCCTGAGCCTAGTGGGGGCAGATCGCGAGGCAATCAGGGTGGGGAGTGTTGACGCTTCACCAGGGCGCGGGGATTGTTGGAATTCACGCAATCGATACCCTGAAACATCCAGGCAGTGTCGGCGCTCCCCACCCGTCGTCTCGCAAGGGCTCGCCGCCACCCTCCCCACTAGCTAGGGGAGGGATGGGGGTGCGAGGTGTGTCAGCAGGGCGGTTAACGGATGTGGAACGGGTGGATGGTTCGCCGCCCCCTCCCCGCCCAGACTCGCCATCTGGGCCACGAAATGCCCGGCGCTCGGCGGTAGGACCCGCGCCGCCCCGGTGACGGTGATGGCCGAGCCGCCGTGGCCGTCGGAGGCCACGGTGAAGGTGGCGGCGGTATAGT